>JAKFUQ010000090.1 GCA_021732645.1 Rhizobacter sp.
GGCCGCCCGTTAGATCAAGCTCGATCTGCAGCCCTTCACGCTGGTCGGCGCCACCACCCGCGCAGGCATGCTGACCAATCCGCTGCGTGACCGCTTCGGCATCGTGGCGCGGCTGGAGTTCTATACACCGGAAGAGCTCGCCCGCATCGTCAACCGCTCGGCCGGCCTGCTGAACGTGCCCACCGATGCCGAGGGCGCCTATGAGATCGCGCGCCGCTCCCGCGGCACGCCGCGCATCGCGAACCGGCTGTTGCGTCGGGTGCGCGACTATGCCGACGTGAAGGGCGATGGCCGCATCACGAAGGCACTCGCCGACCTGGCCTTGAAGATGCTCGACGTCGATCCGCATGGCCTCGACGTGATGGACCGCAAGCTGCTCGAAGCGGTGATCCACCGCTTCGATGGCGGCCCGGTCGGCCTCGACAACGTGGCCGCGGCCATCGGCGAGGAACGCGACACGATCGAAGATGTGATCGAGCCCTACCTCATTCAGCAGGGCTACCTGCAGCGAACGCCGCGCGGCCGCATCGCCACACTGGCCGCGTTCAAGCACCTGGGCGTGACGCCGCCCAAAGGCAGTGCCGGAGTGGACCTGTTTGGTGAGTGAATGTCCCCCCGACTTAGGGGGGCGTCTGGCACTTGCAATGGCTACTCAAACGCCGAGTTGGCCGCTACATTGCACGACGGCTGCCTTGGCGGCCTTCTACTTGGAGCACCCCCATGGCCACCCTCCGACACCTGGTTCAACTTGCCCGCAGCGTCGCCTGCGTCGCCATGGCGGCGGCGGCCCCAGCCTGGGCCGGCATCACGGTCACCACACCCGACGCGTTCGACGACAACGGCTTTCCACAGCCGTTCAATGGCGGCGTGTTCAACCTGGACCCCACATCGAACATCACTGGCTCGGCGGTGTTCAGCCAGGTGCGCGCCATTGAGCGGCGGCGCACCAGGCTGCTCACGGGACCCGACCGGGAACTGATTTTTACGGAAGAACTCGACGACACCGGCTTCAAGACCACCCTGGTGGCAGGTGAGGCGGTGAGTGCGCGCGCCTCGGTGGGGCCGCTGAGCCCCGTCGTCGGCGAAAGCCCCGCCCGGGCGCGCACATCGCCGTTTGCCAGCCAGGTGCGCACCGTCACCAGCCGTCAGCTTTACTTCTACAACAGCGCTGTGGTGGTCGACAACGGCAACACCTACCAGCCGGAAGACATCTACACCGAGGGCGGTAGCGCGGCGAGTGCCGAGTCGCAGTGGTATGACACCTGGACCGCCAACGTCAGCACCACCACCGGCCTGACCATTGCGCTCGACGGCAGCATCGACCGCGGCCAGGTTTGCGGGGGGGACCCCAACTGCCTGCTCATCTTTCCGGCCAACACCGACGCCTCCGAACCGACCTCGTCGTCGCTGTATTTCAGCGCCACGTTTGCCGTCTACGATCTGGACGACCTGCTGCCGTGCGACGACCCCGACGAATGCAGCGACGAGCTGATTCCGCGCACGGTGGCGCTGTACCAGGCCCGGTACCAGAACAACAACGACGATGACCTTCCGATCAACTTCGAAGACCAGCGCACGCTGAGCTTCAACGCTGTGGACGGCCACCGCTACTTGGCGTTCGGTGAGGTCAATGCCGAAGCCGGGAACGGTTTTCAACTGGACTTCTACAACACCTTCAAGCTCACCGCAGTCGACGCGCCGGTGGGCGCTTTCAGCTCGGCGGCACTCGGTGGCGGCGACCTGGTCAGCAACTTTGCACCCGTGCCCGAACCCGGCACGATGGCGCTGTGGCTGGTCGGGCTGCTGGCGCTGGGCCGGGTGATGCCGCGCCGGCTACGCTTAGGGTTTGCTTGCCGCAACCGCCTGCGCGCCATCGAGGTGCTGGGTGTCGCTCCAGCCAACGAGGCTTAAGCCGTCGCCCGTGTACAGCAGCCGGTTGATGCTCGCGTTGCCGAGCGCCCACGACCGCTGGGTTTTCAAGTCCACCTGGGTGGCGGCGCGGTACAGGCAGTCCATCACGCCGCCGTGGGCAATCACCGCGATGGCTTGCCCCGCATGGGCGCGGGCCAGTGCGGTCACCGCGCCGATGCAGCGCGCCGACACAGCGGTCAGCGACTCGCCCCCCTCGGGGGCGAAGTCAGGGTCGCGCTGCCGCCAGCGGCGGGAATCGGCAGGCCAACGGGCCTGGACTTCGGCCAACGTCAGCGCCTGAAAAACACCGAATGCTCGCTCGCGCAGCCGGGTGTCGGTGACCACCGGCAGCGACAGCGCCTCGCCCACCGCTTGGGCGGTTTGCAGCGCACGCGACAGGTCGCTGGTGTAGATGGCCGCAATCCCTTCGTCCACCAGCGCCGCGGCCAGGCGCGCCACTTGCCAGCGGCCGGTGGCATTGAGTGGGATGTCGATGTGGCCCTGAACGCGGCCTTCGACGTTCCAGTCGGTTTCGCCGTGGCGCACGGCAACGATGCGGGTGGCACGCGTCATCGGCTACCTCCTGCGGCGCTCACACGCCCCAGGTGATGACTGCGCGTTCGGCGTGACTGCGCTTGAGCATGTCGATCATCGGCCAAGCGCGCTGGCGCAGGCTGACGGTCTCGCTGGACACGCTTCTGCGGCCTTCCACCGCGGCCTCTTGCTCGCCTTGCTGGCGAGCCGCTTCTGCGGCCGCCACGGCTTGTTCGAGCGCCGCCACCGCCGCTGGCATGTCAGCCACTTCGATGATGCCCTGCGCGCCCGGCGTCTTGCCGATCAGCTTCAACAGCTGGTCGCCCTGCGGCGCCATCATGATGACGTCGCCCGCGGCCTTGGACTTGAACTTGTAGATCATGGGTGGCCATCGCTGCGTGGTGAACTCACGGCGATTGTGCGTTGCCACGCCTGCGCAGCACCCGACGGCGCGGCGGCGCGGTCGCGTCAACCGGGCGGCAGCGGTCCCGGCGCGTCGGCGGGGGTGTCGGCGCACGCATCGGCGGGCACGTCAGCAACGGGGTTCGCCGCGGCGGCCGCAGCTTGTCGGTCCAGCAAGGCCTCGAACGACACCACGTCGAGGGCCGGCGACTTCAGGAAGCCCTGGTACTGCTCGCAGCCGACTTGCAACATGAATTCGCGCTGCGCTTCGGTTTCCACCCCTTCGGCGATCAACTCCAGCCGCAGCGCGCGCGTCATGTGGGCGATCGCCGTCACGATGCCCACATCGCTTTCATCGCCGGGCAGGCCCTGGATGAAGCTGCGGTCGATCTTCAGCCGACCGATCGGGAAGCGCTTCAGGTAGGCCAGGCTTGAGTAACCGGTGCCGAAGTCATCGATGGCCAGCTTGACGCCGAGCGCAGCCAGCGCTTGCAGCCGGTGCAGTGCTTCCTGGGCGTCTTGGATCAGGATGGATTCGGTCAGCTCCAGCTCCAGGCACTGGGGCTCGAGCCCGACTTCGGCCAGCGCGCGGGCCACGCTGTCCACGAAGTCGGCCTGCTGGAACTGCAGCGCCGACACGTTGATGGACATCAGCAGTTGGCGGCCTTGCTCGCGCCACAAGGCCGCTTGCGCAACCGCTTGGCTGAGCACCCAGCTGCCGATGGCCACGATGAAGCCGCTGCGTTCGGCCACGGGAATGAATTCGGCGGGCGAGACGTCGCCGAGCTCGGGGTCGCGCCAGCGGATGAGGGCTTCGGCACCGACGATCTCGCCGCTCTTGAGATCGACCTGGGGCTGATAGTGCAGCCGAAAGCGCCCCGCCGCCAGCGCCTGACGCATGGCGTGGTCGAGCTTCAAGCGGGTGCGCAGCTTCGTGGTGCCGTCGGCGCGCGCCTGATGGAATCGGTAACCGGCGCGGCCACTTTCCCGCGCTTCGTTCATCGCCGTGTCGGCAGCCTGCAGCAGGTCGTCGGCGGTGCTGCCGTCGCCGGGATGCAGCGAGATGCCGACGCTGCAGGTGACGGTGAAATTCAGGTCGTCGAGGTTGAAGGGGCGCTGCATCGCGTCGAGCACGCGATGCGCACTGCCTTCGGCACCCGTGGAGTCGGCCTGATGGATCAGCAACACGTACTCGTCGGCACCCAGGCGAGCGATGGTGTCGACTTGCCGCAGCGTGGTTTGCAAGCGCTCGGCCACCTCGATCAAGACGCGATCGCCCATGCTGCGGCCGAGTGTGTCGTTGATGTGCTTGAAGCGGTCGAGGTTCAGAAACAGCAGCGCAAAGGGCACGCCTTCGCGTTGCGCGAGCGCCAGGGCATAGTCGATGCGGCCGAGCAGCGCCCGGCGGTTGGGCAGGCCGGTCAGCGCGTCGGTGTGCGACAGCGTTTCGATGCGGCGGCTGGCCTCCAGGCGTTCGCTGATGTCGCGGAACGAATACACGCGACCGATCGTTGTTCCCTGGCTGCACTGCGGCAAGGTGACGCGTTCGAGCACCCGGCCGCCGACCAGCGTGAGGGTGTCGCTGGCCTGCATGTTGGCCACACCATCGATGGCCGCCAGGCGACGCATGTACTCGGCCGGCTCGACCACGCGGCGCAGCATCCACGACAGCACGGCATCGTCGTCATGCTGAACCAGCAGGTTGTCGGGGATCTCCCACAGCGCGGCAAAGCGCTGGTTGAAGTTGCGGATGCGTCCGTGGGTGTCGACCACCAGAATGCCGTCGTGGGTCGATTCCAGCGTCGCCGTCAGTTCGGCGAGTCGATCGGCCAGCTCGTCTTCGACCCGCTGCTCGCTCCTGCGGTCATGCATCACCACCATGAAGAGCGCCTTGTCAGCCGACAGCATCACGCGGCTGACCCGACGCAGCACCGTCACCAGCTCGCCGCCGGTGCGCCGCACCCAGGTGTGCGACTCCACGCTGTCGGACCAGCCGATGGCGGCTTCCTGCCAGAACGCCATGTCCTCCGGTGTTGCGGCCAGGCTTGGCATGTCTTGCCCGCACAGGTTGACCGCATCGACATGGAACAGTGCGCCACAAGCGGCGTTCGCGGCAACGATGCGCAAGCCCTCGGGGTCGACCAGCAAGACCGCATCGAGCAGGCCTTCGATCAAGGCGCGCGGCGGCATCAGCCAGGCATCGAGGGTGCGCTGGTTCAGCGAGGGCGCGCCTGAAAAAACATCGTCCCGGCGCCCACGACGCGCCTGCGCCACCGACACAGAGGTCGGGGGCGGGGTCGGCGGATTGGGCGAGACCCTCACGGCAGCGCTCCAGCGTCCTGGGTGGGTTCGAAGAAGTAGCTCACCCGAGGCCGTGGCGACAGGTAGTCGAGCGTGCGGGGGGGCAGCGCCGTGGGCTTGAGGCTGCGCCGTATGCCCAGGCCGCTGACGGTTTCCAAATCGAGCACCAGGGCTTCATCGCGCGGAACGCCGGCTTCATGCACCAGCACCTTGGGCTTGAGCGGACGCGACGAGTTGACGCCGACCACCAGCGCGTACCGGTCGTCGGTGAGTTGCACCGCCGAGCCCGCGGGATACACGCCCATCATCTTGATGAAGGCGCCGAGGATCGCCGGGTCGTATTTGTTCTTGCCCTGCGCGAACATCAGCGCCACGGCCTCGTGCGGCGTGATCGCCTTGGTCGGGTTGGCCGGGTTGCACAGCTTGTCGTAGCGGTTGACCAGCGCCACGATGCGCGATGGCACGGTGGTGCGGTCGCTTTGCAGCTTCAGCGGGAAACCACTGCCGTCGATGTGTTCATGGTGCTGCGCGATGACCAGTGACGCCCCGGGCGTCAGCTCCATGCGCCGTGCCTGGCCAATGCCGAGCGAGACATGGGTTTCGTACAGCTTGTGCTCCGCCGCGCTGAAGTGCTCCTCGCGATGGCGCAAGCGCTCCGGCAACTCGGCCTTGCCGATGTCGTGCAGCAGCGCACCGAGGCCGAGGTCGAGCATGTCGGCGGCGCTGAGGTTGAACGTGCGGCCCATCAGCAGCGAGATCACGCTGACGTTCAGCGCGTGGGCGCTGACCTTGTCGCCTGCGCCTTCGCTGAGCAGGCGGATGCACAGCTCCTGCGTGCCGATCATTTGGTCGACCAGGCGCTGGGTCAGCGCCTGTGCCCCCTGGCGGGCCACCACCGGCTGGGCGGAGGCACCATCGAAGACCTGCTTGGCCGCACGCGCAGCGTCGGCAAACTGCCGCTCGCAAGCGGCCAACGCAGCGCGCTGGGCGGCCAGTGCGGCGCGCTGGAGGTCTGGCGGCTGGGGTGGCGCCGTGGCGTCCAGCAGTGCAGACGTTGATGCCGGTGTCACCGTGACCGGTGCCACCGCCGGTGCGGTGGATGCCGACCCGGCAGCGGGCACGCCGACAGGCTCGGCCCGGCTGATCGTGTCCCAGTGGCCGGTGCCGTGGCCAGAGTCGCTGTCTTGCGGGCTCCAGCGCACGCGCTGCAAGCCCAGCGAGCGCAGTGTCGCGATCTGGTCTTGGCTGGAAATCTTGAAGCTGGAACGCGGAAAGGGGTGCGACATCCAGCCACCGTCGAGGTGGATGTGCATGCCGATGGTCAACGCGGCGACTTCGATGGTTTCGATGACGGTGTCGGATTTCATGGACAAGCCAAGCGTGGGAAAAACACGCCTCTTGGGTCCATTTCGGCAGATCGTGCCGCCGACTTGAGCCGCACCGGCATGGCCGTGTCTCACCGACGGCGCTGCTGCGGATCGCCCAGCGCCCGCCTCTGGGGGCCTTTCTCGGCTTTTCCGGCTGGCCGGTGGTCCAGCGCTACGCCTGTGCGGCCAGCACCGCCGCCATCGCCACCGCCGTGGCCTCGACGTTCGACGAGTTCAGGCCGGCCACGCACATGCGGCCCGAGCGCAGCACATAAACGGCGTGCGCTTCGCGCAAGCGGTCGGCCTGCGCCGGGGTCAGCCCGGTGTAGCTGAACATGCCCCGCTGCGTGAGGAAATGGTCGACGTTGCGCCCGGGCAGCTTGGCGCTCAGCACCGCATGCAGTCGGCTGCGCATCGTGTGGATGCGCTGGCGCATCGCGCCGAGCTCGGCCGCCCACTGCGCGCGCAGCGCCGGGGTCTGCAGCACGCGGGCGACGATCTGACCGCCGTGCGTCGGCGGGCTGCTGTAGTTCTTGCGCACCGTGGCGCGCAACTGGCCGAGTACCAATTCGGCTTGGGCGGCGTCAGGGCAGACCACGCTCAGCGCGCCACAGCGCTCGCCGTACAGCGAGAAGCTCTTCGAGAACGAGCTGGCGCAGAAGAACGTGATACCCGCATCGGCCAACGCGCGGAGGGCGCAGGCGTCTTCGTCAATGCCGTCACCGAAGCCCTGGTAGGCGATGTCGACATACGGGATCAGCCGTCGCGCGCGGATCACGGGGATCAGCTCGGCCCACTGCGCGGCGCTCAGGTCGACGCCGGTCGGGTTGTGGCAACAGGCGTGCAGCAGGACGATGCTTTGCTCGGGCAATGCACCGAACGCTGCCAACATCTCGCTGAATTTCAGGCCACCGGTGGCCGCGTCGTAGTAAGGGTAGGTCTGCACGGCGAACCCGGCGCCTTCGAACATGGCACGGTGGTTGTCCCAGGTCGGGTCACTGACCCAGACCTGGGACGCCGGGAAAAAGCGTTGGAGGAAATCGCCGCCCACCTTGAGCGCGCCCGAGCCGCCGATGGTCTGCACGGTGGCGATGCGGCCGCTGGTGACGGCCTCGTGCTGCGCTCCGAACAGCAGGTGCTGCGCGGCGGCGCGGTAGTTGGCCGCGCCTTCCATCGGCTGGTACGGGCGAGCAGCTATGTTTTGCAGCATCGCCGTTTCGGCCTCGCGCACCGCCGCCATCACCGGCAGGCGACCCGCGTCGTCGAAATAGATGCCGATCGACAGGTTGATCTTGTGCGCCCTGGGGTCGCGCCCGAACGACTCGTTGAGCGTCAGGATCGGGTCGCCGGCGTAGGGGGCTATGTGTTTGAACATGGACGACAGCTCGATCGAAGCGCTCAGGCGGACAGCGCCGCCTCGATGTCGGCTTTCAACGACGCCGGCGTGTCGGTCGGCGCGTAGCGCTTGAGGACATAGCCGTCGCGGCCGACCAGGAACTTGGTGAAATTCCACTTGATGGCCTTGGTGCCCAGCAGGCCGGGGGCCTCGGCAGTCAACCACTTCCACAGCGGGTGCGCCGATGCGCCATTGACATCGACCTTGCTCATCATCGGGAAGCTGACGCCGTAGTTTTTCTGGCAGTAGCTGCCGATCTGCGCATCGCTGCCCGGATCCTGCGCGCCGAACTGGTTGCACGGGAAGCCGACCACGGTCAGACCGCGCTCACCATAGATCTTCCAGAGTTCCTCGAGTCCGGCAAACTGGGGCGTGAAGCCGCAGGCGCTCGCGGTGTTGACGATCAGCAGCACGCGGCCGCGCAGTGCCGACAACGGGCTGGGCGTGCCGTCGATCGAGGTGGCATCGAAGTCGAAGGCTGTGGTGCCGGGTGCGTTCATCGAGCGTCTCCCTTCAAGGTTCAGCCCCGGCACAGGAAGGCGCCAGGGCAAACGGATGCGCAATCGTATCGCCGGGCGCAGCGTAGCCCAGCCCTGGCGCGCGGCGCCAGGGCTGGGGCTGGGCAGCCGCTGGCGTGGCGACTCACGGCGCGGGTTCGCGCGCTGCCCAGACGGCTGCCAGCACGATCAGCGCCCCGCCGACCAGCAAACTGCCGCTGATGACCCCCGCCCCGAGCAGCGCGGCCGAGGCAGCGGCAAACAGCACCTCGCTGAGCATCAGCACCGAGCTGACGTTCGCAGGCAAGCGTGACGCGCCGAACTGCAACGCCAGGTTGGCGCACAAAAAGATCGCGCTCATGGCCAGTACCCCTGCGGGCATCCACCATGGCCACGCACCCCCGGCCAGCGGCCAGGCGATGCGGCCCTGCGCGCTGAGCACGGTCGCCAGCGCACCGGCCACCACCGCACCGCCGGCGAACATCGCCAGCGCCCGGCCCTCCTCGGGTCGGTGCGCTTGTCGCCGCAGCATCACGTTGTTGAGCGCAAAAGCGAACCCCCCGAGCAGCCCCAGGCCATCGGGCAGCGATTGCGGCAGCGGCAGCACCCAGCGGCCGTCGGTTGCTGGCGCGCCCAGCACGATGCCAGCACCGAGCAGCGCCAGCACGATGCGCGCACCGGCCGCCCAGGTCAGGGGCTCGTTCAACAACCAACGTGCCAGCAGCACCGACCACAGCGGCATCAGATAAAACAGCAACACGACCCGCACCACATCACCGATCACCGCCGCCCAGTTGAACGCCGCGTTGGTCGTTCCCGCCGCCAGCATCAGCACCCACAGTGGACGCTCGCGCAGCAACTGCGCCATCGCCTGCGGACGAAACGCGAGGATCACCGCGACCGTCGGCAGATAAATCAACACCGTGGCCCACAACGGATGCAGCCCTTGCCCCTCGAACTGCCGAAACGGCCACCACGACAGGCCCCACACCAGCGCGTTGAACACCAGTGCGAGTGCCGCCCAGCGCAAGGGTTGAAGCGTTGAAGTCAAGCGGAGATGCGGGTTCAGCCTGCGCAGCAGAAAGCCACGCGGCCTTCAGTGGCGGTCGCTGCGCGCGAGCGCCAGCAAGTGATCGACTTCAACGCGATGGTTCACGCAGTTGCGCTGATGCCAGCGGCGGATCAGCCACATCAGCCCGGCCACCAGCACACCGAAAATCGAGATCGCGCCGAAAGCCGACAGGCCCAGCACCGTCATGCCGGCATACATCCCGCCCAGGCCGAGGATGCAGGCTTGTTCGTTGAAGTTCTGCACGGCGATCGACCGGCCCGCACCCATCAGGTTGTGTCCCCGGTGTTGCAGCAAGGCATTCATCGGCACCACCAGGAAGCCGCCCAGTGCGCCGAGCACGATCAGGAAGGGCACGGCAACCCACAGGTTCGTGATGAAGTTCATGCCCAGCACCAGCAGCCCCATGGCGATGCCCAGGGGAATGACCCGCGTCGCCTGGTCGAGCCGCATGCGCAGCGACGCCACCACCGCACCGGCGGCGGTGCCGATGGCGACGACGCCGACCAGCGCCGACGCTTGCGTGGTCTCGTAACTCAGTGCCACCGCCGCCCAGGCCAGCACGATGTAGCGCAGATTGCCCGACACACCCCAGAACAAGGTGGTGGTGGCCAGCGAGATCTGGCCCAGCTTGTCCGTCCACAGGCGCGTGTTGCAGACATGGAAATCGCGCACCAGACCGAGCAGGCTGTGGGCGATCGGCTGCAAGGGCGCCTCGGTGCGCGGAATGCGCAGATTGAAGGCGGCAGCCAGTGCATAAAGCATCACCATGGCGGCGATGGCGGCTTCGGCCGGCGTGTCGATGCTGGTGTCAATGCCGGGCACATCGAGCGCCAGCAGGTGGCCCGCGACAGTGGGCCCAATCAGCTGCCCGCCCAGCAGCACCCCGAGGATGATCGACAGGATGGTCAGGCCCTCGATCCAGCCATTGGCCTTGACCAGCTGCGAGTTGGGCAGCAGCTCGGTCAGGATGCCGTACTTGGCCGGCGAGTAGGCGGCGGCGCCGAGCCCGACGATGGCATAGGCCATCAGCGGGTGGCTGCCAAACAGCATCATCAGGCAACCGACCACCTTGATGAGGTTCGAGAAGAACATCACCCGGCCCTTGGGCAGCGCATCGGCAATCGCGCCGACGAAGGGTGCCAGGATCACATAGAACAGCGCGAACATGGGCACCAGCGCGGCGGGCTGCCATGCGGGCTGCCCCGAGCTTCTCAGCAGCTCCACCCCGGCCACGAACAGCGCGTTGTCAGCCAAAGAGCTGAAAAACTGCGCCGCCATGATGGTGTAAAAACCTTTTTTCATTCGCTGGTGGCGCTCAGTCCCGGGGTCGGCATGCTGATGAATCCGTGCATCCGACGGGACTCCTTGAGGCGCGGGTTATAGCACGCGAGATGCTGCCGAAAGGCCGGTCTGCAGGCTGCGCCGCAGGGTCTTGCCGCTGCGGCAAAATGGTTTTCATGCCACGCCCCATCGAAGCCGTGATCCACACCGAGGCGCTGGCGCACAACCTGCGGCAAGCCCGCGCCCACGCACCCGATGCCAAGGTCTGGGCCGTCGTCAAGGCCGATGCCTATGGGCATGGCATCGCGCGCGCGTTTGCCGGCCTGCAAGGCGCCGACGGCTTTGCTTTGCTCGACCTGTCTGAGGCGCACCGCGTGCGTGCGCTCGGCTGGCGCGGGCCGATCCTGCTGCTCGAAGGCTGCTTCGAGGCGCGCGACCTGGAGACCTGTTCGCGCCTGAACCTGTGGCACACGGTGCACCGCGAAGCGCAGATCGACTGGCTGGCCGCGCACAAGACGCAGGCGCCGCACCACGTGTTCCTGAAGATGAACAGCGGCATGAACCGGCTCGGCTTCACCCCGGCGGCGTATCGCTCGGCCTGGTTGCGGCTCAGCGGCCTGACGCAGGTCGAGGGCATCTCGCTGATGACGCACTTCTCAGATGCCGACACCGACCGTGCCGACGCCACCAGCGGCATTGCGCGCCAATGGGCGGTCTTCGAGGCGACAACCCGCGAGCTGCCCGGCGAGCGCTCGCTGTGCAACAGCGCGGCCACCTTGCGCCATGCGCCCGAGAACGCCGCGGTGCGCGGCGACTGGGTGCGCCCGGGCATCGCGCTGTACGGCTCGGCACCGGACTTCCCCGCCCGCAGCATCGCCGACTGGGGCCTGCAGCCGGCGATGACCTTGCGCAGCGAATTGATCGCCACACAAGACCTGCAGCCCGGCGACACCGTGGGCTACGGCAGCCGCTACACCGCCGCGCGGGCTATGCGCATCGGCGTGGTCGCCTGCGGCTATGCCGACGGTTACCCGCGCAGCGCGCCCAACGGCACGCCGATGCTGGTCGATGGCGTGCGCTGCGAGATGGTCGGCCGCGTCTCGATGGACATGGTCACTGTCGATCTGACACCGGTGCCCGCCGCGCGCATCGGCAGCGAAGTCACGCTGTGGGGACTGGGGCCGGGCGGCGCGGTGCTGCCGATCGACGAGGTCGCCCACGCCGCCGACACCGTGGGCTACGAGCTGATGTGCGCGCTGGCACTGCGCGTGCCGACCGTCGTTGCCGACTGAACCCACGCACGCTGCGAGGCCCGCCATGCACCTGCCCAGCCACATGCTGACGATGACCGTGCTGATGACGCCGGACATGGCCAATTTCGCCGGCAATGTGCACGGCGGCACGATCCTGAAGCTGCTCGACCAAGTGGCCTACGCCTGTGCGAGCCGCTATGCCGGCACCTATGTGGTCACGCTGTCGGTGAACCGCGCTGTGTTCCTGCAACCGATCCATGTCGGCGAACTGGTGACCTTGCTCGCCAGCGTCAACCACACCGGCACCTCGTCGATGGAAATCGGCGTGAAGGTGATCGCCGAGAACATCCGCACGCAGGTGGTGCGACATGCCAACAGCTGCTTCTTGACGATGGTGGCGATGGGCGACGACGGCCGGCCCACCGCAGTGACGCCGCGCGTGCCGACGACACCCGACGAGGTGCGCCGCTTCGAGGCCGCGAAGATCCGCAAGCAGCTGCGCGCCGAGCTGGAGCAGCGCGAAGCGGCGCTGTTGAAAGCGATGCCGTCGTCACCGCCTGGCGACGCATGAGGCACGGCGCGCCGTGATCTCGTCGCGCTTCGTCGTGCCCGAGCACGAGGTCGAGATCACCGCGATCCGCGCGCAGGGCGCTGGCGGCCAGAACGTCAACAAGGTGTCGAGCGCGGTGCACCTGCGCTACGACGTGCAGGCCTCGTCGCTGCCCGACGATGTGAAGCAGCGGCTGCTCGCGCTGCGCGATCAGCGCATCACCGCCGAGGGCGTGGTCGTCATCAAGGCGCAGACCTCGCGCAGCCAGGACGCGAACCGCGCCGATGCGCTCGCGCGGCTGCAGGAACTGGTCGACAGCGTGGCCACGCCGCCACGCGTGCGCCGCGCCACGAAGCCGACCTACGGCTCGAAGCAGCGGCGGCTCGAAGGCAAAGGCATCCGCGCACAGGTCAAAGCTTCCCGAGGCAAGGTCGGCCACGAGTGATGCGCTTGCAGCAGCCCGCTACAGTCGTCAGGTGAGCAAACCCAAATCGCTGTACACCTGCACCGAATGCGGCGGCACCAGCCCGAAATGGCTGGGCAAGTGCCCGTCGTGCGAGGCCTGGAACACGCTGGTCGAGTCGGTCGCTGAAAGCACCGGGACTAAGCACCGCTATCAATCCTTGGCCGGCGCGCTGCCAGTGGCCACACTGGCCGACATCGAGGCCTCGGATGTCGACCGCCTGCCCACCGGCATCGACGAACTCGATCGCGTGCTGGGCGGTGGCATCGTCGCCGGGGGTGTGGTGCTGATCGGCGGCGACCCGGGCATCGGCAAATCGACGCTGCTGCTGCAGGCGCTCGACGCGCTGTCGCGCAACGTGCGCACGCTGTACGTGACCGGCGAGGAGTCGGGCGCGCAGGTCGCGCTGCGGTCGCGGCGGCTGGGTCTGGGTGAAGGTGGTAGTGGCGGCACGACCGGTTCGCAGGTGCGGGTGATCGCCGAGATCCAGCTGGAGAAGATCGCCGCCACCATCGCCGCAGAGCAGCCGGTGGTGTGTGTGGTCGATTCGATCCAGACCGTCTACAGCGACCAGCTCACCTCAGCGCCCGGTTCCGTCGCGCAGGTGCGTGAATGCGCGGCGCAGCTGACGCGCATCGCGAAATCGAGCGGCACCACCATCGTGCTGGTCGGCCACGTGACGAAGGAAGGCGCGCTGGCCGGGCCGCGCGTGCTGGAACACATCGTCGACACCGTGCTGTATTTCGAGGGCGACACGCACAGCAGCTTCCGGCTGGTGCGCGCGATCAAGAACCGCTTCGGTGCGGTCAATGAAATCGGCGTTTTTGCAATGACCGAGCGCGGGCTCAAAGGCGTGGCCAACCCGAGCGCGATCTTTTTATCGACGCACGGCGACCCGGTGGCCGGCTCGTGCGTGCTGGTCACGCTGGAAGGCACGCGGCCGCTGTTGGTGGAGATTCAGGCGCTGGTGGACAGCGGCGGGCCCAGCCCGAGACGCCTGAGCGTCGGCCTCGACCGCGACCGCCTGGCGATGATGCTGGCGGTGCTGCACCGCCATGCGGGCATCGCCTGCAACGACCAGGACGTGTTCGTCAACGCGGTGGGCGGCGTGCGCATCGCCGAGCCGGCGGCCGACCTGGCGGTGATGCTGGCCATCCAGAGCAGCCTGCGCGGCCGGCCGCTGCCGCGCGGCTTCATCGCGTTCGGCGAGGTGGGGTTGGCCGGCGAGGTGCGCCCCGCGCCGCGCGGCCAGGAGCGCTTGAAGGAAGCCGCGAAGCTCGGCTTCAGCGTCGCGGTGGTGCCCAAGGCCAACGCGCCGAAGAAGGCCATCGAAGGCCTGACGATCCACGCGGTCGAGCGCATCGAGGAAGCGATCGCGCTGGTGCGCACCTTGTGACCGCCGCGTCGCAGGCCCGACTTGAGACAGCGCCTCGGCACCAGCGCAGGCGGGCGCCTAAAATCACGGGTTAACTGACAGCTTGGAGTCTCGCCATGTCGATGGCCGATCGCGACGGAAAGATCTGGATGGATGGCGAGATGGTGGAGTGGCGCGACGCCAAGATCCATGTGTTGACCCACACGCTGCACTACGGCTGCGGCGCCTTCGAAGGCGTGCGCGCCTACGACACCACCCGCGGCACTGCCATCTTCCGCCTGCCCGAGCACACCGAGCGTCTGTTCAACAGCGCGAAGATCCTGCGCATGAAGATTCCGTTCACGCCCGAGCAGGTGATGGACGCCCAACGCGCCGTGGTGCGCGCCAACAAACTGTCCAGCGCTTACATCCGGCCGCTGGTGTGGATCGGCGACACCAAGCTCGGCGTCAGCCCACGCGGCAACACCATCCACCTGATGGTCGCCGCCTGGACCTGGGGCGCCTACCTCGGCGAGGATGGCCTGAAGCGCGGCATCCGCGTGAAGACCAGCAGCTACACCCGGCACCACGTCAACATCACGATGACGCAGGCGAAGGCGGTCAGCAACTACACCAACTCGATCCTGGCGAACCTGGAGGTCACCGAAGACGGCTACGACGAAGCGCTGCTGCTCGATGCCAGCGGCTTCGTCAGTGAAGGCGCGGGCGAGAACCTGTTCATCATCAAGAACGGCGTGGTCTACACGCCCGACCTGTCGGCCGGTGCGCTGAACGGCATCACCCGCAACACCATCTTCGCGATCTGCAGCGACCTGGGCGTGAAGATCGTTGAAAAGCGCATCACCCGCGACGAGGTCTACATCGCCGACGAGGCCTTCTTCACCGGGACCGCCGCCGAGGTGACGCCGATCCGCGAGCTGGACCGGGTGCAGATCGGTGCCGGTTCGCGGGGTCCGATCACCGAGAAGATCCAGAGCGCGTTCTTCGACATCGTGAACGGCCGCAACCCGAAGTACGCCGAGTGGCTGACGGTGGTCTGAGAGACCACCACCGCGTACACCGACACCCCATGCAGCGCCCCAGGAAACGATGATGAACCCGACCCCGTCCGCCGCCGCGGATGCCATCGAAGTCACGGCCCTTGATTTGGTGGGGCCAGGCGCGGTGGCGTGCCCGAACCCGAAGATGGCGTTGTGGAGCGGCCACCCGAAGGTGTACATCGACGTGGCCACCACCGGCTCGGGCAAGTGCCCTTACTGCGGCACGGCGTATGCCCTCAAGGCCGGTGAAAAAGGCCCGGGGCACTGAGCCCCGGTGATCCCGCCGGGCTCGTGCGTCAGCGGGTCATTGGCCGGCGGGGAGGCTGCGCCGGAAGAGCAGCAGCTCAGAGTGCCAGCTTGCCGACGTAGAGCACCGGCCCCGAAGGCGCGCCGGTGGTGGAGCCGCCTGCGGGCTCCAGGCTGACAGCCAGCGCCGCCGTACCCACAGGCAACTTGTTGCGCTTGAACACACTGGCGCCCGTGGCAGAGATCAAGCCCAATGAACGCGGCGCACCGCTGCCAGGCACGGCCCACAGCTCCAGCGCGCGATCGGCCTTGAGGTCGACATTCATCACCGGCTGGGTCACCAACGCCTTGCCGTCGCCGCTGATGCTGGCGACGATGGCCGACGGTGCACCAACCACCGCCGCGCCATCGGCCGGTGGGGTGGCGTTCAACACCACGATGACCGGTGGCTGCAACGGCAGCGGGCTGGACAACAGCGCAGACAGGCCGATCACCGCCACCGTGGCCACAAACGACAGCGTGCGCAGCAGCGAGAGATTCGACCACCACGGCGTGTCAGCCACCGGCACCGTCGCACCACCAGTGCGGGCCACGATGCGCTTCCACACGCTGGCGGGCGGCTGCAGCGGCGCGATGCTGGCGGTCAGCGGCATCAGGCCGGCTTCCCAGCGCTTGACCGCGTCGCGCAGCACGGGGTGCGCGGGCAGCAACTGCTCCAGGCGACGCCGGGCCGGGCCACGCAGCGTGCCGGCCACGTATTCGGCGGCAAGCTTGTCGGCGAGCTCGATGCGGCTGTAATCCATCTCAGCGCACCGTTTCCGCGCTGCGCACATCGCGCGCGCTGGCGTGGTCGAGGCAGCCCTTGAGGGACGACAGCGCGCGTCGCACCCACGACTTGACCGTGCCCAGAGGCTGGCCGAGGTGGCTGGCCGAGGTGGCTGGCCACCTCGGCGTGCGTCAGGCCGTCGTAGAAGGCCAGCGCGACACTTTGCCGCTGCTGCGCGCTCAGGCCCTCCATGCAGTGCGACAGGGCGCGTGCATCAGAGGCCTTGCTGAGCATCTCGAGCGGGCCCGAAGCCGGGTCAGCCAGGTTGGTGTACACGTCGCTGTCTTCGTCGTCCGAGGTGGAGATATGCTGGGCCTGCGGCTGGGATTGCGCCCGCCGCAGACCGTCGATCGCACGGTTGCGTGCGATGCTGGTCAGCCAAGTCAGGGGCTGACTTTGCGCCGCATCGAACGTGCTCGCCGCTCGCCAGACGTTGACGTACACCTCTTGAAGCACATCTTCTGCCTGACTGCGATCCCGATTTATACGCAGGACCACGGCAAACAGATGCGAGCTGGTTCGTTCATAAAGCGCGGAAAAAGCCGCACGATCACCCAGGCTGGTGCGCGACAGCAGGCGGGACAGTTCTTGGCTTTTTTCGGGCCAGTCGGTGGTGGTGGGCATGGGCGCATCGATTCTATGAGCATTCGTAGAATGCTCAGTCGGTTTGCCGCCGTGAATCTTTCAGCGCCATCGCTGGATCTGCAGGGTCGAATGAGCACTCCGAAAACCCCCTCGATGTCGCTGTCGTCACCCAACGACGCCGCTCACCCGCCGTGTCCCATCCTGGAGCGCAACGACTTGCGGCACCTGATGGGTGGTGCCGGCTGGGCGGGTGGCAACTTGCAGTCGATCTGGCCAGCGCTGGTGTCCAAGCGGCTGGACGGCGCCACGCCCACCTACGTGCGACAGCGCTGGAGCACCCCTGACGCCGATTTCATCGACGTCGACTGGCTGGCCCCCGAGCCCGCCGTGCGCACCCCCGACGCGCCATTGTTGATCTTGTTCCACGGCCTCGAAGGCTCATCGGCCAGCCACTACGCACGGGCCTACGCGCAGACCGCTCAGCGCCTGGGCTGGCACTACGCGGTGCCGCACTTTCGCGGCTGTTCGGGCGTGCCAAACCTGACCGCACGGGCCTACCACTCGGGCGACTTCGAAGAAATCGGCTGGATCCTCGATCGGTTTCGCGCGCTGCACCCGGGGCCACGGCTGGCGGTGGGCGTGTCACTCGGCGGCAATGCGCTGTTGCGCTGGGCCGAAGAGGCCGGTGACACAGCGGCGCGCAGTGTGGGCGCGGTGGCGGCGGTGTCGTCGCCGATCGATCTGACCGCCAGCGGTCATGCCATCGGTCGCGGCTTCAACCGCCATATCTACACCCGCATGTTCATGCGCTCGTTGCGCCCGAAGACACTGCAAAAGCTGGCACTGCATCCGGGCCTGTTCAACCGCGACCGCATGCTGGCGGCCGGTGACCTGTACGAATTCGACAACCTCTACACCGCGCCGGTGCACGGTTTTCGCGACACCGACGACTATTGGCAGCGCGGCTCGGCCCAGCCCCACCTGCACCGCATCCGCATTCCGGCACTGGTGCTCAATGCACGCAACGACCCGTTCGTGCCAGCGGCGTCGCTGCCGGGTGCGCACGAGGTCGGCCGCCATGTCACGTTGTGGCAGCCGCCGTGCGGCGGGCATGCCGGTTTTCCCACGGGCGCCTTCCCCGGCCGGCTGGGCACCGTACCGGCGCAAGTGATGGGCTGGCTGCAGGCGCAAGGCGGCTGAGTCGCCAACAATCCGGCCATGGATGACACCGTCGTCGCCGCCTTGGCGAAGTGGCCGAACGTGCCGCACTGCCGCGGCTGGCTGGGCCTGGACGCACGGGGCGACTGGTACCTGCGCGATGACCGCGTCCAGGCAGCAGGCCGCTTTCCACAAGCCAAAGGCAGCCGCCTCGAACATGTCGGTCTGCGCGAGTTCATCGAGCGCAACTACGCCTGTGACGCAGGCGGCGCCTGGTATTTCCAGAACGGGCCGCAGCGCGTGTATGTCGAGTTGGAAGCCGCGCCTTGGGTCTGGCGGCTGCACTCTGCGGCTGCGGACGCCGAGGTCGCGCTGCGCAGCCACAGCGGACTCGCAGCGGTGTTTGATTCGGCCTGGCTCGACGAGCACGGTCGGCTGTTCCTGGCCACCGACCTCGGCCTGGGGCTGGTGCACACCCTCGACATGGAAACCGCCGCCGACGCCATCGCGTGCGGGCGCTGGACGGTGCGCGACGCTCTGTGCGCCGATCTGCCAGCGCACTTCGGTTTCAGGCTCAGCCCGGCCAGCGACCCATCGCCATAGCGGCAGCGTTGCTCAGGCGAAAAAAAGCCGACCCGCAGGTCGGCTTTTCGGCCCACAACGCGGCACTTACTTGGAGGCGTTGACCATGTAGGTCACCACGGCCTTGATGTCAGCGTCACTGCCTTGCGAGCCACCGCGCGGTGGCATCGCGCCCTTGCCCTTGATGGCGCTGGCCGTCAAGCCATCGATGCCCTGCGCCACGCGGGGCGCCCACGCCGCCTTGTCACCCACCTTCGGCGCGCCCGCGATGCCTGCGCCGTGGCAGGCCGAGCACAGCTGGCTGTACAGCGCTGGTGGCCCAGCAGCAGCGGCCACCGCCGTCAGCGCAGCAGTGGCTGCTGCTTTCGCGGCGGTCACTGTTGCCGGGGTCACCTTGGCTGGAGCGACTGTCGCCGCAGCGGCGACCACGGGCGCCGCGACAGGTGCCGTCACAGGCGCCACAGCAGCTGCCACCACGGGCTCAGCGGCGGTCGCCTCAACAGGCGCGGGTGCTGCGGCCACTGGTTCAGCGGCGGGTGCGGCCACCGCATCGGCGGCTGGTGCGGCAGCGGCGTCGGCAGGCGCCCCAGGCTCCGCGAAGCTCGCGCCCCCCTTGTTGGCCATGTAAACCACAGCACGGCCGACCTCCATGTCGCTGAAGTCACCACCGCCCTGCGCGCTCATGGCGTTCTTGCCCTGCAGCGCGCTTGTCAGCAGGACATCGTATCCCTGCGTGATGCGCGAAGCCCACGCCGCAGCATCGCCGAGCTTGGGCGCACCGGCCAGGCCGGCGGCATGGCACGCCCCACATTGCCCGGCATAGACCTGCTCGCCCGTCTTCCAAGAGGCAGGGTTCGCCACATCCTTGATCGTCACCGCGCCCACCGGCGCGATGCGCAGCGCGGTCGACTCGGGCGTCAGGCCATCGCTGCCGGCTGCAGGCCGGGCTTCGTCGGTCACATAGCTGGCCAGCATCACGATCACGATCACCGGGACGATGAACGACAGCAGCACGGTGACCAACAGCTGTTTCGTGGTCTTGATCGGGCCTTCGTGGTTCTCTTCGTCGTGGGAATGGCTGGCGTCGCTCATGAAGTCCTCGGCTCGCAGGGGTGCTGGAATGCAGCCGCTGAGTATAAAGCGGGGGTGACCGCTCACGCCTCCCAAGGCGTCACGCCTGTGCGTGTGCGGTCGTGCTGTTCGGGGTGCCCACTACAATCGAAATCTTGCGTCCGTAGCTCAATGGATAGAGTACTGCCCTCCGAAGGCAGGGGTTGCTGGTTCGATCCCAGCCGGGCGCACCAGGCCTCGCGCGGCACCACCCGCCGCCATTGCAGCGCAGTGGCAACACCGCCACACCGCAAGGCTTCCGCCCCCCTTTCAGAACGGAATGTCGTCGTCCATGTCGTCGAAGCCGGTCGACGATTTCGGCGCGGGCTTGGTCGGCGCCGGGCGGCTGGCGGGAGGTGCGCTGCGGGCTGCGGGCGCGGCGCGGCTCTCACCCCGGCCACCGCCACCCTGGTCATAGCCCGAATCGCCACCGGCATCGCCGCCGCCCATGCCTTCACGGCCGCCGAGCAGCTGCATGTTGTCGGCGATGACCTCGGTGGTGTAGACGTCCTTGCCTTCCTTGTCCTGCCACTTGCGGGTCTTCAGCCGACCTTCGACGTAGACCGGGCGGCCCTTTTTCAAATACTCACCGGCAATCTCGGCCAGGCGGTCGTAGAAGACGACGCGGTGCCATTCGGTCTCTTCCACCTTGTCGCCGCTGGTCTTGTCCTTCCAGTTGCGGGTGGTGGCGACGCTGATGTTGCAGATCGCGTTGCCGTTCGGGGTGTAGCGCACCTCGGGGTCGCGGCCCAGGTTACCGATGAGGATGACTTTGTTGATCGAGGCCATGTGCGCTGCTCCGGAAGACGATTTCTGATCCGGCAGATTATCGACTTCGCGCCACCTTTACCATTGGGCTCCACGCTTTTGGCCGCCCGATGACCCCCTATTTCGATGTGATGGACGCGACCACGGCCGAGCCGCAGGCGGGTCGGAGCGAGGCTCTCACCGCCCACTGCGATGCTGCCCTGTCCGTGCTGCAGACGGTGTTCGGCTACGCCGCCTTCCGCAACGCGCAGGCCGAGATCGTCGACCACGTCTGTGCCGATGGCGACGCGCTGGTGCTGATGCCGACCGGCGGCGGCAAGAGCCTGTGCTACCAGGTGCCGGCCATCGTGCGGCACCGTGCCGATCGCGGCGTCAGCATTGTGGTGAGCCCGCTGATCGCGTTGATGCACGACCAGGTCGGCGCGCTCGAAGAGGCCGGTGTGCATGCGGCGTATCTGAATTCGAGCCTGACCTCGGAAGAAGCCCAGCGCATCGAGCGCGAGATGATGGGCGGGCGCCTGGTGATGCTGTACGCCGCGCCGGAACGCCTGACCACACCGCGCTTCCTGGCGCAGCTCGATTCATTGCATGAGCGCGGCCTGCTGAGCCTGTTCGCCATCGACGAGGCGCACTGCGTCAGCCAGTGGGGGCACGACTTCCGCGAGGACTACCTGTCGCTGAACGTGCTGCACGAGCGCTATCCCGGCGTGCCGCGGATCGCGCTGACGGCCACTGCCGACGACCTGACGCGCGCCGACATCATCGAGCGCCTGCAGCTCGAAGACGCACGCATCTTCATCAGCAGCTTCGACCGGCCGAACATCCGCTACGGCATCGTCGAGAAAGATAACGCCCGCGCCCAGTTGCTGCGCTTCATCCAGGACGAGCACGACGGCGATGCCGGCATCGTCTACTGCCAGTCGCGCAAGAAGGTTGATGAAACCGCGGCCTGGCTGAGCAGCGAGGGCATCAGCGCGCTGCCGTATCACGCCGGGCTCGATGCCGATGTGCGGCGGCGCCACCAGGACCGCTTCCTGCGCGAGGAAGGGCTGGTGATGGTGGCCACCATTGCGTTCGGCATGGGCATCGACAAGCCCGATGTGCGCTTCGTCGCCCACCTCGACCTGCCGAAGAACATCGAGAGCTATTAC
>JAKFUQ010000079.1 GCA_021732645.1 Rhizobacter sp.
GCGTCGTTGAAAAGAGGCTGCGTCTTTTCGAGGTTGATGATGTGAATCTTGTTGCGGTGGCCGTAGATGTACGGGGCCATCTTGGGGTTCCAGAAGCGGGTCTGGTGTCCGAAGTGGACGCCGGCTTCCAGCATTTCACGCATGCTTACAGTCATTAACAACTCCAAAGGTTGATTCTAAAATCCGGCTTGAATCGCCATCGATGCGGGAAGATTTCCAACACCTCGGTGACACCTTTTGGCAGCCGGATTTGCGGATGTGTTTGTTCGCGGTCGGGATCAACCCCTCCCCGGAAAAACCCGCTGATCATATCAGCACCCACATGCATCTGACCGTGCCCTGCGCCTTGTTGAGCGTCCTCGAAGTCTCGCGTGCGTCGAACCTGCCGTTCGCGCAGCGGCCTTGACCATGCACATTGCCGTGGTCGGTGCCGGGATCATCGGCGTGACAACCGCCTATGAGCTCGCCGCAGCGGGCCACGAAGTCACCGTGCTCGATCAGGGCAGCAGCATCGCGGCCGAGGCCAGCTTTGCGCCTGCCGGACTCGATGGCGCGGGCTGCGCAGTCGCATGGTCGCCGCTGGCCATCACTGGCGGCGTGCTGGCGCTGGCGCTGCGTGGCCGTCTGCCTGCGGCCATTGCGCTGACGACAAACCCGGGTACTGCACGCTGGAAGCTGAAATGGCTGCGTGCGAATCGCGGGGCGGCACAGGGTGATCTGCACCCGCGGCTGCATCGCCTGGCCGCCTACAGCCGAGCCTGCACCGGCGAAATCACGCAGTCGCTGCCACTGGAGTTCGAGCGCAGCTCAGGCGTCACGGTGGTCTCGCGCAGCGCGGCCGATACGCAGCGCCTGCTGGGCGCATTGGCGGTGCTCGATCAGAGCGGCGTGCGCCACAAGCGGTTGACCGCTGAGGAATGTCGATCGCTGGAGCCCGGGTTGAATCCGAACGCAGCCCTGCATGCCGCCGTGCACCTGCCCGACGAAGGTGCCGGCAACAGCCGCGAGTTCGCCCACCTGATCAAGCAACACGCTCAGCGGCACGGCGCGCGCTTCATCTTCAATGCGCGGGTGCTGGCGATCCAACCCGGCGCGCGACCCGAGTTGACCGTGGCAAGGGGCACCGATAGCCCACGGGAAACCTTCGATGCGGTGGTGGTGTGCGCCGGCCTCGCCTCGCGGGCCCTGCTGGCACCGCTGGGCTTGCAACTGCCGCTGATCGGCGTATGCGGCCTGTCGGTGACCGCACCGCTGCGCCTGGACGACATGCAACCGCATCACGGCCCGACCTCGGTGCTGCTGGACCCACGACGCGGGGTATCGATCGTGCGTGGCGGGAATCGGCTGAGGGTGTCCGGCGGATATCGGGTCGGCGCGATGAGCCACGCACAGGAAGCGTCGGCGCTGACGACGCTGTATCGAAGCCTGGAAGAGTGGTTTCCAGGTGCCGCGCGCACCGCGCAGGCGCAGCAGTGGCAAGGTGCCAGCCCCACCCTGCCGGACGGCATGCCCGTACTGGGGCGCAGTGGCTTGGAAGGCGTGTGGCTGAACCTGGGCCATGGCAGCGTCGGCTGGACGGTGGCTTGCGGCTCAGCGCGGGTGCTGTCGGCGCTGATTGCGGGCGCCCGACCCGGCATCGATGTCGACGGGTTTGACATCAACCGGTTCCGCTGACGCGGCGTCGGGCGAGCCGATCAGCGCGCCATGCCTAGCGGCGCTTAGCACCCTTCGTCGGCCCCTTGCGTGCCGCGGTCTTGGCGGCGCGCACCGGATTCAATCGCGCCCCCGCGGCGCTGTAGCCCTTGCGCTTGCCCGTCGCCTTGACCGCGCGATCAGTTTCCTTGACGTTGGCCAACTCAGCCACCGCACTGGCATTGCGTTCTGTCGTGCGCTCGCGTTTCGCACGAACCATGGCCGCGTCTTCCTCGCCGTCGCGCACCATGCGGAAGTCGATCTTGCGGCCGTCGAGGTCGACGCGGCTGACCTGCACCCGCACCCGTGAACCGATCGCGTAGCGCACACCCGTGCGCTCGCCGCGCAATTCCTGCTTGACCTCATCGAAGCGGAAGTACTCACCACCCAGCTCCGTGATGTGGACCAGGCCTTCGACATACAGCCCATCCAGCTGCACGAACAAGCCGAAGCTGGTGGCCGCGCTGACACGACCGCTGTACTCCTCGCCCAGGTGCTCGCGCATGTAGCGGCATTTCAACCAGGCCTCCACATCGCGCGAGGCTTCGTCGGCACGGCGCTCGTTGGCACTGCAATGCGCACCGGCAACTTCCCACACCTCGCCCTCGGCGGTCAGCGTGACGGCCTTGACAGGCTTGGCGTGCCTGGAAGGTTTCGCCAGGCTGCGTGCCAGCGGCATCGCCTCGACCATGCCCTTGCTCAGCAGGTAGCGCTTGTTGCCGAGGATGGCCTTGATGACGCGGTGCACCAGCAGGTCCGGGTAACGGCGGATCGGGCTGGTGAAGTGGGTGTAGGCCTCGTAGGCCAGGCCGAAGTGGCCACTGTTGCTGGCGGTATAGATTGCCTGCTGCATCGAGCGCAGCAGCATCGAGTGAATCTGCTCGGCGTCGACGCGGTCTTTGGTAGCGGCGGCGATCTGCTGGTACTCGCGCGGCTTGGGGTCGTCGCTGATCGACAGGCCCAGACCCAGCGCTCGCAGGTAGTTTTGCAGCAGGGTTTTTTTCTCAGGCGTCGGGCCTTCGTGGACACGGTACAGCGATGGGTGCTTGGCGCCCGCGATGAAATCGGCCGCGCAGACGTTGGCCGCGAGCATGGCCTCTTCGATCAGCTTGTGCGCCTCGTTGCGGGTGCGCGGGATGATCTTCTCGATGCGACCGTTGTCGTCGCAGACGATCTGGGTCTCGGTGGTTTCGAAGTCGATCGCACCGCGTTGGGCGCGTTCTTTCACCAGTGCGCGGTAAACCTCGTTGAGGTTGAGCAAATCGGCGACCAGGTCTTTGCGGCGCAGCGCTTCGGAGCCGCGCGTGTTGCCCAGAATGGCAGCGACTTCGTTGTAGGTGAAGCGGGCGTGCGAATTGATGATGGCGGGGTAGAACTGGTAGGCGACGATCTCGCCGGTGGCGGTAATCAACATGTCGCACACCATGGCCAGCCGGTCTTCGTTCGGATTCAACGAACACAGGCCATTCGAGAGCTTTTCCGGCAGCATCGGTATCACGCGGCGCGGGAAATACACCGAGGTGGCACGTTCATAAGCGTCGTTGTCGAGCGCCTCGCCGGGCTTCACGTAATGGCTGACATCGGCGATGGCGACCAACAAGCGCCAGCCGTTGGGCACCTTGCTGCGGCTGGCACTTTTGCCTTTTGCGCTGCCCACCACGGCGGGCTCGCAATACACCGCGTCGTCGAAGTCGCGTGCGTCTTCACCGTCGATGGTGACCAGCGCCACGTCGGTCAGGTCGATGCGCTGCTTGCGGTCGACCGGGCGGATCTTGTCTGGCAGGCCGGCGGCCTGCGCCAGCGTCTCGGGCGAGAAGCGATGTGGCACCTCGTACTTGCGCACTGCGATTTCAATTTCCATGCCGGGGTCGTCGATCTCACCCAGCACTTCGGTCACGCGGCCGACCGGTTGCGAGTACATCGACGGTGGCTCGGTCAGCTCGATCGAGACCACTTGCCCCGCGCTGGCATTGGCGACCGCGTTCTTCGGGATCAGGATGTCCTGGCCATAGCGTTTGTCTTCGGGCGCCACCAGCCAGACGC
This sequence comes from Rhizobacter sp., assembly GCA_021732645.1. Lineage (GTDB taxonomy): Bacteria > Pseudomonadota > Gammaproteobacteria > Burkholderiales > Burkholderiaceae_C > PBB1. The sequence continues at coordinate 3,736 of JAKFUQ010000079.1, forward strand.
CACTTTCATGCAGCAGGCGGCCAATGATCGGCGCCTTCTTGCGCTCGACGATTTCAAGCACGCGACCTTCGGGGCGGCCCTTGCGGTCGAAGCGCACGATGCGTGCCTTGACCCGGTCACGGTGCAGCACCGCACGCATTTCCTGTTGAGACAGATAGAGATCGGCTTGGCGATCGTCGCGGATCACGAAACCGTGTCCGTCGCGGTGCCCCTGCACCGTGCCTTCGACCTCGCTCATGAGGTCAGCGCCGATGGGGTTGGAGGGTTGGTTTGAAGTGTTGTCGATGATATGATCTCAGGCTTCCTGAATGCCCAGGTGGCGGAATTGGTAGACGCACTAGTTTCAGGTACTAGCGGGTAACTCCGTGGAGGTTCGAGTCCTCTCCTGGGCACCAAATATATCGAAGCCAGCACCTGTGCTGGCTTCTTTGTTTTCGGGGTTCGAATGCACTGCCGAATGACGGACAGTGCGCATGTTGTGGTGTGGGGATAGCCGCTCAGATCGCGAATTTCTTCGCCAGCTTGTCGGGGCGCATGTCGTCGTATTCCTCGAACGGCTGATGGATCCACGGGCTCGTGGGCAGCAGTTCGACGTGGTAGTCGGGTGTGTACGTCGAGATGCCTTTGGTCCAGATCACGGCCGATCGCAGTTCGCTGATCGACGGCATGCCGCGCAGCCGATCCACCACGGCACGCAGGGTCACGCCGGTGTCTGCAAGGTCATCGACCAACAGCACCCGGTCGCCCAGTTCGCCTTGAGGCAAGGTGATGTAAGTGGCCATGTCGAGCCGACCTTGCTGGGTGCCCGCTCCGGCCCGGTAGGAGCTGGTCGACAGGATGCCCAGCGGCTTGTCGAACACCCGCGACAACACATCGCCCGGCCGCATGCCGCCGCGCGCGAGACACAGGATCTGATCGAACTCCCAGCCTGAGGCGTGAATCTTCAGCGCCAGCCGCTCGATCAGCATGTGGTACTCGCCCCAGGACACATACAGGTGGGCTCCGTCATCGGTCAGCATGCCAGCCTCCTGTGCCGCATCGATCCCATCGCTGCGTTGTTCCTCATGCCGTGCGTTCCTGATAGGGATGGTGCAGCAAGATGGTGTGCTCGCGGTCGGGGCCGGTGGACACCATGTCGATCGGTGCGCCGATGAAGGTCTGCACACGCTCCAGGTAGCGGCGGGCATTCAGCGGCAAGGCGTCCCACTGGGTGACGCCGGCAGTCGTGTCTGTCCATCCTGGGAAGGTGTCGTAGATCGGCACGCAATCGGTGATGTCATCGGCATCGAGCGGCAGGATGTCGATGCGCCGACCCTGCAGTTCATAGCCGACACAGACCTTGATTTCGGCCAGCCCATCGAGCACATCGAGTTTGGTGATGCACAGACCCGAAACACCATTGATGATGATCGATCTCTTCAGGGCCGCTGCGTCCAGCCAGCCGCAGCGCCGTGGACGACCGGTCACCGTGCCGCGCTCCTGGCCCACCGTGGACAGGTGGTGGCCCACGGTACCGGGCACATCCATCGGAAGCTCGGTCGGGAACGGGCCGCTGCCCACGCGCGTGGTGTAGGCCTTGGTGATGCCGAGGATGTAATGCAGCAGATCCGGCCCGACACCGGCGCCGGCCGACGCGTTGCCCGCCACGCAGTTGCTGGAGGTCACATACGGGTAGGTGCCGTGGTCGATGTCGAGCAGCGAGCCCTGCGCACCTTCGAACAGCAGGTTGGCGCCAGCCGCATGCGCGGTGTGCAGCGCGTAACCGACGTCGGCCATCATGGGCTTGATCTGCGCGGCCAGCGACATCGCCTGCTGGTAAATCGGCTCGAATGCCAGTGGCTTCGAATTCAAATAGCCCGACAGCGCGACGTTGTGCAGAGCGAGCAATTCGCGCAGCTTGGTCGCAAATCGCTCAGGGTGTTTCAAGTCCTGCACGCGCAGCGCCCGACGCGCCACCTTGTCCTCATAGGCAGGACCGATGCCCTTGCCTGTCGTGCCGATCTTGCCGACGCCGCTGCTCTCGCGCAGCGCTTCGCGGGCTTTGTCCACCTCAACATGAAACGGCAGGATCAGCGGGCACGATTCGCTGATGAAGAGGCGCGAACGCACATCGAGGCCGATCACCTCCAGGCGTTCGATTTCCAGCAGCAAATGCGAGGGATCGACCACCACACCATTGCCGATGTAGCAGGACACCCCCTCGCGCATGATGCCCGACGGGATCAACTGCAACGCCGTTTTCACGCCCTTGATGACCAGCGTGTGCCCGGCGTTGTGGCCACCCTGGAAGCGCACCACGCCCTGGGCATGGTCGCACAGCCAGTCGACGACCTTGCCCTTGCCCTCGTCGCCCCACTGGGTGCCGATGACGACCACGTTGCGCCCGTGCGCACCGGCTTGAGATTCACGCATGTCTTGAAAATCCAGAAAAAATAGGGGCCCGGTCATCCGGTGCCCAGCCCACTTCAGTCACGAAGCGCTGACGACCCAGTCATTGCCCTGCCTCACCAATTCGCGGTTGCATTCATAACCCTCGCCTTCGATGTCGTGGCCGGGCAGCAGGCAAATGACGGTCTGGCCCTGCTGTCGCAGTCGACGAATGGCTGCGCGCAACCCAGGCTCGTCGGCCCACGGCGCGCGAATGGCCATCGGCGACGGGGCCGCTGGGGCCTGCTCAGCAAGCTCTTTCAGGTCAACCACACTGAAGCCGACCGCCGGACGGCTGCGACCGAACACCGCCCCGACCTCGTCGTAACGCCCGCCGCGCAGCAGCGCATCGCACGAGCCCGGTGAATAGACCGCGAAGCGAGCACCGCTGTAGTAGGCGTAGCCCCCCACATCCGCCAGATCGAAGCCGACACGGGCCTCGGGGTAGGCCTCGCGTACATGGCGGGCGAGTCGACGCATGTCACTCAGCGCCGCGGTGATGGCCGTGCGCTTGGGCAACTGCGCTTCGGCCAGCAGCAGCACCTCGTCGTCGCCATACAAGCGCAGCAGGCACTGCAAGCCGCTGCGTGACTCCGGCGGCAAGTTGCTGCTCAGGCGGTCCAGCTCGGCGCCATCCTTGGCAGCGAGCGCGTCGACCACCGCATGAATCTGCGTGGCGTCAATCGCCGCCCCCGCCAGCAAGCCGCGCACGATGCGGGCGTCGCTCATGTCCAGTGTGGGTGATCGCACACCCATGGCATGAGCGCAATCCAGCGCGAGATCGATCACCTCCAGATCGGCTTCCAACCCGGGATGCCCGAATATCTCTGCACCGAACTGCAACGGCTCGCGGGTGCCGTGCAAGCCCGAGGGCAAGGTGTGCAACAGCGGGCTGCAGTAGCACAAGCGGGTCACACCCTCGCGATTGAGCAGGTGCGCATCGATGCGCGCCACCTGAGGTGTGCTGTCGGCCCGCATGCCCACCGTGCGTCCGCTGAGCTGGTCGACCAATTTGAAGGTGCGCAGATCAAGTTCACGACCGGTGCCGCTCAACAGGGATTCCAGGTGCTCGACCAGCGGCGGAATCACCAGCTCGTAGCCGTAACCGCTGGCCACGTCGAGCAAGGTGCGACGCATACGCTCCACCTGCCGCGCTTGCGCAGGCAGCACGTCAGCGATGTGCTCTGGCAACAGCCAAGCAGACATCATGTCAATCCACCACCCTGTTAAAACGTAGATTGTAGGCGCGGTGTTTCAGGCCCAAGCCACGTTGACGTACCTGGCTCAGTTGAACGCAATGAGCACCATCGCAAAACCCACCGCCAATGCCGCGAGCCCCAGAAAGCGCAGTTGACCATCGGTCAGTTTTGCGGCCTGTAGAAACAGCGCCCGCCACTGCTGGGGGCTCAGGAAGGGGAGCAACCCTTCGAGCACAAGCATCAGGCCGACCGCAAGCAGCAGCGCACTCCAGGTGCCACCAAGATCGATCACCTTCTGCCCGACGGGGACCCCCCGGTATTGCCACGCATCGCGTCGAAGAATTCGCTGGACGGATCGACCACCATCATGTCCGACTTGCTGCGAAAACTGGTGCGGTAGGCCTCCAGGCTGCGATAGAACTGCGCGAACTGCGGGTCGCGACCGAAGGCATCGGCGTACAGGGTCGAGGCCTTCGCATCGCCCTCGCCCTTGACCTTCTGCGCATCGCGGTACGCCTCGGCAACGATCACCTCGCGCTGGCGGTCGGCATCGGCGCGAATTTTCTCGGCCTCGGCAGCACCGGTCGATCGCAGTTCATTCGCAACGCGCTTGCGTTCGGACTCCATGCGCCGGTACACCGAGTCGGTGATGTTTGCCGAGAAATCGACGCGCTTGATGCGCACGTCGACGATGTCGATGCCGAAAGACTTGGCTTCGTCGGTCAGCCGGGCCCGCACGCCTTGCATCACCCGGTCGCGGTCGGTGGCCAGCATCGCCTGCACGGTGCGCTTGGTGACTTCTTCATTGAACGCAGCTTGCACGATCGGGCTCAGGCGGCTTTCGACGTTGCGCATGTCGACGCCGTTGTTGCGGATGAACTGGCGCGCGTCCGTCACCCGCCACTTGACCAGCCAGTCGATCACCAGGCTCTTCTTCTCGGCGGTGAAGATAGGGCGCGTCTCCGGACTGTCCAGCGTTTGGGTGCGGCGGTCTAGGAACACCACGTTCTGGAACGGCGGCGGCAGCTTGAACTTCAAGCCGGGCTCGGTGACGACTTCCTTGATTTCTCCGAGCGCGTAGATCACCGCGAACTGCCGCTGATCGACGACGAACAACGTGGAGAAGGTGATGAGCAGCGCGATCAATGCGCCGACGACGTAAAAACCGATGCGATTCATGATGGACTCCGTTGCGGTTCAGCGACCGTCGCGGTCGCGACCGCGCTGACCATCGCGAGAGCGCACGTCCAGCGAGCCAGGCGCCGGCAAGGTGGCAGCGCCACCATCAGCCGCTGCGATCGCTGCCCCTGCCCCAGGCGCAGAGGCGGCGCCCGCTTGCTGCATCAGCTTGTCCAGCGGCAGGTACAGCAGGTTCGAATTGTTGCGGCTGTCGACATAGACCTTGCTGACATTGGAGTAGACCTCGCGCATGGTGTCGATGTAGAGCCGGTCGCGGGTGACCGACGGCGCCTTCTTGTACTCCGTCAACACGCTCGAGAAGCGCTGCGCATCGCCTTCGGCCTGAGCGATCACCCTCGACTTGTAGCCCTCGGATTCTTCGCGCAAACGCGCTGCGGTGCCCTGCGCCTTAGGGATCACATCATTGGCGTAGGCCTGACCTTCATTCTTCAAGCGCTCACGGTCGGCGCCCGCTTTGAAGGCGTCGTCGAATGCGGCTTGCACCTGCTCCGGTGCCTGCACGTTTTGCACGTTGACGTTGACGATCAGGATGCCGGTGTTGAGCCGATCAGCCTGCGTCTGCAGCGATTTGACCAACTCGTTGGCAATCGCATCGCGCTGTTCGTAGAGCACCGAATCCATCGTGCTTTTGCCAACGATCTCACGCACCGCCGATTCCGCTGCCTGCAGCACGGCATCGTCGGGATTGCGGTTCTCGAACAGGTAGGCACGGGAGTCTTTGAGGCGGTACTGAACGGTGAAGCGGATGTCGACGATGTTCTCGTCTTGGGTGAGCATCGAGGAATCGCGCAACCCGGTCGACTGCACCACAGAGCTGCGCCCCACCTCGATCGAGCGCAGCTGCGTCACGGGCACGGTCTCGTGGGTTTGAAACGGAAAGGGCATGCGCCACTGAAAACCAGCATCGGCGGTGTGGCTGTACTTGCCGAACGAGGTCACCACCGCCTGCTGACCTTCTTGCACGATGAAAAACCCACTGCCCAGCCAGAGCAAGGCGGTCACGCCGCCAACCAGGCCGAGGCCGATGCCGGCGCTCTTCATGTCAGGCTGAAAATTGCCGCCGTCACCGGGACTCGGTGGACGCCCGCCGCTTCCACCCTTGCCGCCGAACAGGCCGGTGAGCTTCTTGTTGAAGTCCCGCCACAGTTCATCAAGATCGGGGGGGCCGTCACCCTTGTTCAGGTAGGGGTCGGACAGATCGGAGGGCTCGCTGCCGCGCTCGTTGGCACGCCGAGGCCACAGCTGAGCCAGCAGCGCGCCGCCGAGCAACTTGGCACTGTGCAACAACGCGCGCCAGGGCGAAATGGAGCGGCCCGAGACTTCGATGGGACGACTGATCTTCATGCGTGGAGGGGATGAGTTCCGGTGAATTCTGGGAGCAACGATGCATCGTCAGCATCGACTTCAAGCAACGATGTCGGCATGGTAGGGCCTGAATTCAAGATGCCTGCGGCGGCATCTGTGGCGAAGCGCGCAATCAAACCGCGCAGCGCCTCCAGGCCCGAGCCCTGCACTGCGCTGATGAAAACGCGTGGCACCACACGTCCATCATCGAAGACGAGGGCATCGACTTCGGTGTGCGGCGACTGGTGCTGATCCAGCAGATCGGCCTTGTTGAACACCAGGATCTGCGGCACCTGGGCCGCGCCGATGCTGGCCAGCACCCGCTCGACTTCGAAGCGCTGCTCGTCGCGATTCGGGCTGGCGGCGTCGACGACATGCAGCAGCAGGTCGGCCTGTGCAGCCTCCTGCAAGGTGGCTTCGAAGGCTTCGACCAATTTGTGCGGCAGGTCGCGAATGAAGCCCACGGTGTCGGAGAGCGACACATTGCGGCCGGCTTCTTCCAGGTACATCTGCCGCGTGGTGGTGTCCAGCGTCGCGAAGAGCTGATCCGCGGCGTAGGCGCGCGCTTTCACCAGCTTGTTGAACAGTGTCGACTTGCCGGCATTGGTGTAGCCGACCAGCGACACGCGGAAGGTCTCGCTGCGCTCGCGCGATTTGCGTTGGGTGTTGCGCTGGCGCTTGACTTTTTCCAGCCGTTCTTTCACCGACTTGATGCGCTCGCCGATCATCCGCTTGTCCAACTCGATCTGCGCCTCGCCCGGACCGCCTCGGTTACCAATGCCACCGCGCTGGCGTTCGAGGTGGCTCCAGCGGCGCACCAGACGCGTAGAAAGGTACTGAAGGCGCGCCAGTTCGACCTGCAGCTTGCCTTCATGGCTTTGCGCGCGGTCGGCGAAGATTTCGAGGATCAACATCGTCCGGTCGGCGACGGCCACACCCAGATGGCGCTCCAGATTGCGCTGTTGCGCGGCACCCAGCGCCTGGTCGAACAACACCACTTCGGCGCGGTGCATCTCGACCAGTGCCTTGATTTCATCGGCCTTGCCCGAGCCGATGAACAACGCCGGGTCCGGCGCCTTGCGACGTGCGACCACACGGGCGACGGCGATGTCGCCTGCCGACTCGGCCAGCAGCGCCAGTTCGTCGAGCGTGTCATCAAAGCCCGGAGCACGACCCATCGCCACGCCCACGAGGATGGCGCGCGCTGGGTTGAGGTCTGTCGGGGTAGAAAGGTCTGGATTCAAAATGGCGCCACCGCCCTGCAGAGATCGTGGGTTGACTTCACACCGGCTCGGAGGCTTCTGGCACAGGGAAATTCACTGCGCGGCCGGGCACCACCGTGGAAATCGCGTGCTTGTAGACCATCTGCGTCACTGTGTTGCGCAGCAAAACCACGTACTGGTCGAACGACTCGATGTGCCCCTGCAGCTTGATGCCATTGACCAGGTAGATGGACACAGGCACGTGCTCCTTGCGCAGCACGTTCAAGAAGGGGTCTTGCAACAGCTGACTCTTATTGCTCACGATATCCTCCGTGTTGATTGGACTGTCTGCGGAAACGTTAACACACGCCCCTGCCAGAGCAGGCCCATCGGGACATTCCCCCTCAGCTTTTGCCATCGAACGGGTTCTTGCCCGAGCGCATCTCGATGCGCAGCGGCGTGCCGGTCAGCTTGAAGTGGTCGCGGATGCGTCCCTCGAGGAAGCGCTTGTAGGCAGCGGTCACGTGTTCGAGCGAGTTCCCGTGCACCACCACAATGGGCGGGTTCATTCCGCCCTGGTGTGCATAGCGCAGTTTCGGCCGGAACATGCCTGCACGCTGCGGTGCCTGGTGTTCAATGGCATCGAGCAGCAGACGGGTCAGCACTGGCGTCGACATCTTGCGGGTGGCCGAGGCGTGAGCGTCAGCGATGGCTTGCCACACCGGGCCCAGACCCTGCCGCCGGGTTGCAGAAATGTTGAGCACCGGTGCGAATTTCAAAAAGGCCAGGCGCTGTTCGATCGAGCGTTGCAGCAGCTGCCGCTGGTAGTCGTCCACAGCATCCCACTTGTTGACGGCGATCACCACGGCCCTGCCGCTCTCGAGGACGTAGCCGGCGATGTGCGCATCCTGATCGGTCACCCCCTGCGTGGCATCGAGCAGCAACAGCACCACGTTGGCGTCGGCAATGGCCTGCAGTGTCTTGACCACCGAGAACTTCTCGATCGCCTCGAACACCTTGCCCTTGCGACGCAGACCGGCGGTGTCGATCAGTTCGAACTTCTGACCGTTGCGCTCGAAAGGCACGGTGATCGCGTCGCGTGTGGTCCCCGGCATGTCGAACGCCACCAGCCGCTCTTCGCCCAACCAGGTGTTGATCAGCGTCGATTTGCCGACGTTGGGCCGACCGGCCACCGCCAATCGGATCGGCTTGGACTCATCGAGCTCAGCGTCTTCGTCGTCATCAAAGGGGAAGCTGGCCAATGCCGCCTCGGTCAGGCTGCGGATGCCCTGCCCGTGCGCCGACGAGATCGGATGCGGCTCGCCCATGCCCAGCTCGTAGAACTCGCCCAGCAAGGGCGAATCGACCATGCCTTCGGCCTTGTTGGCCGCCAACACCACCGTCTTGCCCACAGTGCGCAGGTAGCGCGCGATGTCGTGGTCCTGTGCCGACAAGCCGCCACGGATGTCGACGACGAAGATCACCGCATCGGCTTCAGCCACGGCCTGGCGCGTCTGCTTGGCCATTTCCTTGACGATGCCCGTGTCGCAAGTGGGCTCGAAGCCACCGGTGTCGACCACGATGAACTCGCGGTCACCGATGCGTCCGTCGCCATAGTGGCGGTCGCGGGTGAGCCCGGAAAAATCCGCGACGATCGCGTCGCGACTCTTGGTGATCCGGTTGAACAGCGTGGACTTGCCAACGTTCGGTCGCCCCACGATGGCAACGACCGGCTTCATGAACGCAGGCTCCTGGGCAGCGACGTCATTCAGGCCGCAAGGCAAACAACCCGCCCTCGCGGGTCACGATCAACACCGTGGTGCCCGACACCACAGGCGCTGCCGCCATCGGTGCACCGTCGGTCGGCAAACTCAACTGTGCCACGCCACGGTCTGCCGACAGGAAGTGCAGCTGCCCCTCGAAATCGCCGAACACCAGCACCGAGCCGAGGCTGAACGGTGTGGTCAGTTGGCGATACAGGTAGGCCTCGGTGGTCCAGGCCACCTCGCCGGTATCGGCCTTCCAGGCGGTGACATGGTCGGCTGCATCTGCCGCGTACACGTGCTGTTCATCGGCCGCCAACCCGCCGCGGCCGCCGAGGGGCTTCGACCACAGCAACTGCCCGGTTTCGGCATTGACGCAGCCAACACTGGCCTGGTACGCACGGATGCACACGACATCGCCCACGCGCACCGCCGGCCCGACGAGGTCGGACAGACGTTCGATTTCGTTCGACCCACGCGGCGTGGCCAGCACCACCTCCCATCGGGTCGAGCCGTTGGCGGGGTCCAGGGCAACCAGCCGCGGACCCTGGCTGACCAGCAAGGTGTTCTTGAACGCCATTGCCACACCCGCCTGCGCCAGGGACAAGGGGTCACCGGGGCGCTGCACCGCCCAGAGGCGGGCGCCGTTCAAGGCATCAAAGGCGGTCACGCTGCGGTCAAGCCCCACCACGAACACACGCTCACCCGCCACCAACGGCGCGGTGATGACGCGCGCCGTGGATTGCTGCCGCCAGAGTTCACGACCCCCGTCGAACACAACGATCTCACCATCACGGGTGACCACCGCAGCGAACTTGCCATCGCTGCCGACCCCTGCGCTGAGCGCTGCCTTCGCGCTGGCTTGCCACAGCACGCGGCCTTTGGCTGCATCGAGTGCGGTCAGCGAGCCGTCTGACGCGCCCACGGTGAAGGTGGTGCCATTGACCGCGACCGACAACGGGAACTCGACATCACTGGTGCTGGACGACCACACCACACGCCCGGCAATCGTCGGCTTGACCGCCACCAGCGCTTTGGGTTCGATCCCGTTCTTGTCCGGGAAAAACAAGGCGCAAGACGACAGCAAGACACTCAGGCTGGCGACCACGCCGACCGCAGCGCGCCTCACGGGAGGGCTCCGGTGCTGGTGTCGGCGGCTGTGGTGGTATCCGCCACCGGCGCGCCCAAGGCGGCGAGCTTGGCCTCGATCAGGCGCCGGTACTCGATTTTCGAGTCCATGGCCTGCCATGCCTTGCTGTAGGACGCCTTGGCGTCATCGGTCTTGCCCTGGGCCATCAGCACGTCGCCTCGGCGATCGGCAACCAGCGCTTCGAAACCCGCGGTGGTGTTGGCATCAAGCTGCTTCAGCGCCTCGTCGTACTTCTTGTTGTCGAGCAGCAAGCCTGCCAGGCGCAGCCTGGCGATGGCCTGGTACTCAGTCTCGCTCGCGTCGGTAGCCACCCAGGCCAGCGTGGCCTGCGCGGCATCGGTCTGGCCCTTCTCCGCTTGCACCTTGGCAGTCAGCAGGCCGCCTTGTTGTGCGAAGGCCGTGGTCGGGTAGCGGGCCTGCAAGTCAGCGAACACGCGGGTCACCCTGTCGAGGTCGACCGCCTGGGCTGCCTTGTCAAGTTCATCGAACATCGCACCGGCCTGGGTGGCCTGCTCGCGCTGCCGCCAACCCCAGCCAGTCCAAGCGGAGTAAGCCACCAATCCAGCAATCAACAACCAGGTGATGCGGTTGCCGTTGCGCTTCCAGAATTGCTTGACGGCATCAAGCTGTTCTTGTTCTTCGAGGTCGAGATGCGTGGCCATGCTTGCAGTGAGTTCCGAACAGCTTTGGATTATGCGGTGCGCAATTCGTCTGCCCACAGCGCGGCATCTGACAGCGCGCGTGTGCGTTGCGCGGCACTGGCGTCGCGCAAGGGCTTGATGGCGACCTCGCCGCGCGCCACTTCGTCGTCGCCAAAAATCAGCGCGTGCCGGGCGCCACTGGCGTCGGCGCGCTTGAATTGCGACTTCATGCTGCCCAGGCCGTCGCGGCCGGCCGCGTGCATCAGCACCGACACACCCGCCGCACGCAAGGCATCGACAGTGCGCAGCGCCAGTGGCATCGTCGCCGGTGACGGCACCACCGCGTAGGCATCAGGCGCGACAACGGGCGCCTCAATGCCGGCCTCCTTCAGCAGCAGCAGCAGCCGTTCGATGCCCAGCCCCCAACCCACCGCCGGCGCCGGCTTGCCGCCGAGCTGCTCGATCAGCGTGTCGTAGCGCCCGCCGCCGCACACCGTGCCCTGGGAGCCCAGCCGCTCGGTGACCCACTCGAACACCGTCAGGTTGTAGTAGTCCATGCCGCGCACCAGCCGCGGGTTGATGCGGTAGGCCAGGCCGGCCGCATCGAGCGCCGCGCGCACCGCATTGAAGTGGGCCAGTGATTCCGGCCCGAGGAAGGCCATCAGCTGCGGCGCCGCTTCAACCAGTGCCTGCATCGCCGGGTTCTTGGTGTCGAGGATGCGCAGCGGGTTGCTGTGCAGCCGACGCTTCGCGTCTTCGTCGAGCAACTCGGCATGGCCCTCGAAGTGGGCAATCAAGGCCTCGCGGTGGGCACGCCGCTCGTCGGGCTGCCCCAGGCTGTTGAGCTCCAGCCGCAGGTCACGACCGTCGACCAGGCCCAGCTCGCGCCACAGCATGCGACACATGAGGATCAGCTCGGCATCGACATCCGGCCCGGCAAAACCCAGCGCCTCGGCGCCGACCTGGTGGAACTGCCGGTAACGGCCCTTCTGCGGCCGCTCGTGGCGGAACATGGCGCCGATGTAATACAGGCGCTTGCCGCCGTCACGCAGCAGCGAATGTTCATTCATCGCACGAACGACACCGGCGGTGTTTTCAGGGCGCAGGCTCAGGCGATCACCGTTCATCGAATCGATGAACGAATACATCTCCTTCTCGACGATGTCGGTGACTTCGCCCAGGCCACGCACGAACAGCGCGGTCGGCTCGACGATCGGCGTGCGCACGCCCACATAGCCATGGCGCGTCATCAGCGAGCGCACGCGGCCTTCGAACCAATCCCAGGTCGCCGACTCCGGCGGCAGGATGTCGTTCATGCCTTTGACGGCTAGCAGGGTGTCGCTCATGGCGTTCTCAAGGATTCAAAGGGCGCAGCCGAGGCGCCCACAGGATGGCAGCAATGGTGAAGGCGGCGGCACCGCACCGCGCGCAGGCAGGCTCAGGGGGTCGGCGCGGTGGCAGCGCCGTAGCGCTGGTCAATGTAGCGCTCGACCAGCGCATGGAACTCTTCGGCGATGTGGTCGCCGCGCAGCGTCAGCGCCTTGACACCGTCGATGAACACCGGCGCGGCCGGCGCTTCACCAGTGCCGGGCAGGCTGATGCCAATGTCGGCGTGCTTGCTCTCGCCGGGCCCGTTGACGATGCAGCCCATCACCGCGACCTTCATCTTCTCGACGCCAGGATAGCGCGCCCGCCACACCGGCATCTGGGCGCGCAGGTGGTCGTCGATCTGCTTGGCCAGCTCCTGGAAGGTGGTGCTGGTCGTGCGACCGCAACCGGGGCAGGCGGTGACGCTGGGGTTGAACGAGCGCAGGCCCAGCGATTGCAGGATTTCCAGCGCGATCACCACCTCTTGCGTGCGCGCCTCGCCAGGTTGCGGCGTCAGCGACACGCGGATGGTGTCGCCGATGCCGTCCTGCAGCAGCAGCGCCAGCGCGGTGGCCGAGGCGACCGTGCCCTTGGTGCCCATGCCCGCTTCGGTCAGGCCCAGGTGCAGTGCGTAGTCGCAGCGCTTGGCCAGTGCGCGGTAGACGCTCACCAGATCCTGCACGCCAGACATCTTGCACGACAAGATGATCTGGTCGCCGTTCAGGCCCAGCGCTTCGGCGCGCTTCGCCGAGGTGATCGCCGAGGTGATGAGCGCGCGGTACATGATCTGCTGCGCCGGGTGCGGCTCGGCGAGCTTCGCGTTGTCATCCATCATCTGCGCCAGCAACTCGGAATCGAGGCTGCCCCAGTTGACACCGATGCGCACCACCTTGTCGAGCTTCGCGGCGATCTCGACCATCTGCGCAAACTGGCGGTCGCCCTTGTCGCCCTTGCCCACGTTGCCGGGGTTGATGCGGTACTTCGACAGCGCTTCGGCGCAAGCCGGGTGCTCGCTGAGCAGCCGGTGGCCGTTGTAGTGGAAGTCGCCGACCAGTGGCACGTCGATGCCCATGCGGTCGAGCTGATCGCGGATGTGCGGCACGGCCGCCGCCGCTTCCGGCGTGTTGACGGTGATGCGCACCAGTTCCGAGCCGGCGATCGCGAGCTCTTTCACCTGGATCGCGGTGCCGATCACGTCCACCGTGTCGGTGTTGGTCATCGACTGCACGCGCACATGCGCCGCGCCACCGATGGTGACCACGCGCGAACCCCAGCGCACCTGCGCCTGCCGGGAGCGCCGGTGGGCCGGTCGTGCAGGCTCGATGAAATCACCGAGCGCCGCAAAGGCATCAGGCGCCAGGTGGGTGCTGCCGCGTGTGTCCCCCATGCTCCGCTCCTACTTCAGTTCGAGCCGCGCCACATTGGCGAGCGTCGACGCAGTGAGATTGACAAGTTGCCCCTGAAACGCCACCTCGGTGGCGGCGGCATTGCCGATGGTGAGCTTGAACGGCACGGTGCCGTTGAGCACCAGCACTTCACCGCTCGACAGCATGCGCGAGACCAGCACCTTCGATTCGCCATCGACCACCTCGACCCAGCTTTCTGCGCTGGCCTTCAATTGCAACGGCCCGACGGTGGCAGTGGGGATGGCGATGCCCGCTGCGGGGACCGTCAACGCGTTGGGGGGGGGCGATGCCGCCGGATCGACACTCACGGTGCTTGCCGGGCCATCACCCATCGCCGCAGACGCTGCATCGCTCGGCGCCACGGCACCATCGGCAGCAGGCGCTGCCATATCCGGCGCGCTCGCTACTGCCGCTACATCGGCTGCAATGGGTGGAGGCACGGCCTGCGTCGAAGCTGGTGGCGAGCCGGAAATCAAGGCTTGTATCGACGAGGCCCACTGCGCGGGCATCAGCATGACCAGCAGTGCCGCCGCCGCGATCAGCGCAGTGACCCAGAGGGCTGGCGAACCCAGCGCGAACACATGGGCAGGGTCGTGGCGCCCCGGACGATCGCGAAACGGCGTCTTCATGCCGCCGTCTACCGCATCGAGCCGGTAGCCAGGTGCCTGCGGCAAGGCGGCCAGCACTGGGGTCGAATCGATCTTCAGGCTGCGGCAAATGGTTTGCGCCAGCGCACGTGCGAAGGTGGCATCGGGCAGTTCCGACAATCGGTCGGCTTCGAGCAGCTCCAGCTTGCGCTGCGACACCTTGATCGACGCCGCGAGTGCCGCAATGTGCAACCCCTGCGCTTGCCGCGCGGTGCGCAGCAAGGTGCCCGCGCTGGGTGACCCGCCAGCTGTTGTTGCGGAGCCCGCGGCGCCGGGTTCACTCATTGAATCGCCCCTCGGCCAAAGCGCTGGCTTCGGGCGACTGCGGGAAGCGGTTGCGCAGCTGCTCGCTGAAATCGGCAGTCCCCTGGGCGTTGCCTATCTTGTTTTCGATGCGCGCGGCCAGCCACAAGGTTTGCGCACTGACCAGATTGGGCACTGCGTTGACGCGACGAATGTAGAAGCGAGCCCGCTCCACGTCACCCCTGCGGTACAGCACTTCGCTGAGGTTGACGGCGACCGCCGGGTTGCCCGGTTCGAGCGCATAGGCGCGGACCAGTGTGCGTTCGGCGGCGTCGGTCTTGCCGCTGCGGGCCTGGCACACGCCCTGCGTCAGCAAGGTACGAGCGCTGTCGGCGTAGCGCGGAATCGCCAGCGCTGCGCTGAACTGCGCATCGGCTTCGGCATAGCGATCCTGCTGGCACAGGTACCAGCCGAAGTTCTGCCTCACGTCGGCGTCCTGCGGATCCAGCTGCATGGCGCGGCGAAAACTTTCTTCGGCCAGCGGGTGGTCGCCCAGGCTGCCGTAGATCAAGCCTCGCAGGTTGAACGCCGCGGCCACATTGGGGTTGGCAGCGATCGACTTCTTGACCTCATCGAGTGCGGTGGACATCTGGCCGCGACTGAAATAGGCCCCGGCCAGTTCCAGTCGAACACTGGCGCGGCGGGTGGCATCGGTTTCGTCTGACGCCGTGGGTCGGTCTTTCGTATCGGTGCTGTAGCTGCCGCGACTGACAGCATTGGCATTGGCATTGGCATTGGCATTGGCATTGGCATTGGCACTGGCATTGGCGTTGACCCTGGCGGGCTGCGCCGGGTACTGGCCGTCGGGGCGAGTGGCACAGCCCGCCAGCAGCAGCGCCACGCACACTGCAACCATGCCACCATGCGACACGCTTCGTGCCGAGCGCGCACTTGCAGTGGCCGTGCCATGGGTGATCGTCATACAGCCCTTTCACGTGATGGCGTCACCACGGAACGCACTTGCGGCGCATCGAGCGGCAGGATCGGGATCGTCGAACGGCCCACGCGACGCTCGGCGATACGGGTGCGGTCTTGCACCTCGCCGGCCAACTGGCCGCAGGCCGCATCGATGTCACTGCCGCGGGTCTTGCGGATCGTGGTCACGATGCCGGCTTCCTGCAACATGCTGGCGAAGATCTTGACGCGCTCGCGCGGGCTGCAGATCAGGCCGGACTCGGGAAACGGATTGAACGGAATCAGATTGAACTTGCATGCCAGGGGTTGGGCGCGAACGCCACGGCCCTGCACCAGGTCAACCAACTGTGCTGCGTGTTCGAGGCTGTCGTTGACGCCGTCCAACATGCAGTACTCGAAGGTAATAAAGTCACGCGGCGCGGCGTCGAGATAACGATCGCAGGCCGCCAGCAACTCGGCCAGTGGGTACTTCCGGTTCAGCGGCACCAGGTCGTTGCGCAGCGCGTCGTTGGGGGCGTGCAGCGACACCGCCAGCGCCACCGGGCAATCGCTGCGCAAGCGATCGATCATCGGCACGACGCCAGACGTCGATACCGTGACCCGCCGCCTCGACAAGCCGTAGGCATGGTCGTCGAGCATCACCCGCAGCGCGGGCAGCAGCGCTGCGTAGTTTTGCAGCGGCTCACCCATGCCCATCATCACCACGTTGGTGATCGCGCGGGTACCTTCGGGCAGATGCAGGCGACGCCGCAGATGGTGTTCCGCAAACCACAACTGGCCCACGATCTCGGCCGTGCTGAGATTGCGACTGAAGCCCTGGTGGCCGGTCGAGCAGAAGCGGCATCCCACCGCGCAACCGGCTTGCGACGACACGCACAAGGTGCCGCGATCATCCTCAGGAATGAACACCGTCTCGACCGCATCGCCACCGCCCACATCGAACAGCCACTTGGCAGTGCCATCGGCAGAAGCCTGCTCGCTGAGCACAGTGGGTACACGGACCTCGCACGCCACACTGAGCTTGTCGCGGAAGGACTTCGCCAGATCCGACATCTGCGCGCTGTCAGAGACGCCGCGCTGGTGCACCCAGCGAAACAGTTGCGTCGCGCGGAAGCGCTTTTCGCCCAGGCCTTCGCAATACGCCGCCAGGCCAGCCAGATCGAGGTCGAGCAGGTTGACGGCGGTCATGGCGTGCCTGAGTGGCCGATGCGGTGGCGTCAGCGGCCGGAGGTCAACGGCCACACATCAGCGGCTGTAGACCTGCGCACCGGGGAAGAAGAACGCGATCTCGGCGGCCGCGGTTTCTGCGGCATCCGAACCGTGTACCGCATTCGCATCGATGCTGTCAGCGAAGTCGGCGCGTATCGTGCCCTTCGCGGCCTTCTTCGGATCGGTGGCGCCCATCAGGTCGCGGTTCTTCATGATGGCCCCTTCGCCTTCGAGCGCCTGGATCATCACCGGGCCGGAGATCATGAAATCGACCAGGTCTTTGAAAAACGGCCGCGCCTTGTGCACGGCGTAGAAGGCCTCGGCCTCGCCGCGCGACAGATGCGCCATGCGCGACGCGATCACCTTCAAGCCCGCGTTCTCAAACCGGGTGTAGATCTGCCCGATGACGTTCTTGGCAACCGCGTCGGGTTTGATGATGGAGAGGGTGCGTTCGATGGCCATGACGTGCGTTCCTGCTGGAAATTCGGCTGAATAAAGCTTTGAATTCTACTGTGGGCAGGCGTCAACTCAGCGCCCGCGACGGCCACCGCCGCCGGCATTTCCGCCGCCGCCACCACCTCGGTTACCACCCCCTCGACCACCACCACCGCTGTTGCCACCATACCCGCC
>JAKFUQ010000020.1 GCA_021732645.1 Rhizobacter sp.
GTGCCGTACTGCATCGACCTGATCGGCGGGCCGTACCTGGAAACCGATCCGGCGCTGTGCAAGGCGTTCAGGCCCAAGTCGGCACTGCGGACGACAAGCCCGCCTACTTGACCAGCTGACTCAGCCCCGCCGCGTCGAACTGGTCGGTGGTCTGGGCGTCGGGCGGCACGCAGTCGGACGGCGCGCTCGCACCGGCCCGCGCCGACAGCGTCTCGATCGCCTGCCACAGCAGTGTGATCTGGTGCTCCTGCAGCGCCGCGTGGTCGATCAGGCCCTTCATCGCCTGCGCCACCGGGTCGTCGCCCTGGGTGATGCCGTAGGCCGAGAACCCCATCTTGGCAGCAGTCGCTTCACGCAGCGCATCGACCTGGGCGTCGATGATGCGCGCCGGGTTGCCGACCGCCGTCGCGCCCGGCGGCACGGGTTTCACCACCACCGCGTTCGAGCCGATGCGCGCGTTGTCGCCCACGGTAAAACCGCCCAGCACCTGCGAATTGGCGCCGACGATCACACCCCGACCCAGCGTCGGGTGGCGTTTGGCACCCTTGGCCAGCGAAGTGCCGCCCAGCGTCACGCCCTGGTAGATGGTGCAGTCATCGCCGATCTTGGCCGTCTCGCCGATCACCACCCCCATGCCGTGGTCGATGAAGACCCGTCGGCCGATGACAGCGCCCGGATGAATCTCAATGCCCGAGACAAAGCGCGCCAGGTGCGAGGTGAAACGGCCCAGCCAGAGCCAGCCGCGCTGCCAGCACCCGTGCGCTACGCGGTGCAGCACCAGCGCGTGCAGGCCCGGGTAGCAGGTCAGCACCTCCCACGCGCTGCGCGCCGCGGGGTCGCGCTCGAGGATGCAGGCAATGTCTTCGCGCAGGCGCTGGAACATGGTCGGTCGCAGAGTGAACGGCCGCCAGTCTAGGGCAACGCGGAACAAGTCCGCGCCGCCACCCGCGTGCCTTGCGCACCGAGCGCAAAAATGGCTCCCGCAGGAGCCAATGTTGGACTGGTGCAAGCGCGTTTCAGTTCGGGCGGCGGTGGCGCACCATGAAGCCGACCACGCCCAGGCCGGCGAGCAGCAGCGCATAGCTTTCGGGCTCGGGCACCGCGGTCAGGATCGAAATGCGCTGGTTGGCGAAGACGGCATGGTTGTCGGTCTCGAAGGCGTTGCCTGCCGAGAGGAAGCGCACCTGGTCGAACCGCTCGCCTTCACCGGCATAGAAGTTGACGTACTGGCCGAGTGGGAAGCTGCCTTGAAATCCGTCGGCCTGCGTGAAGACGTCGGAGCCGCCGATGGACTGCAACAGCACGCCATCGCTGTAGAACTCGACCGAGTTGTAGCCGTCCGGCGAACCCCAGAGGAAACCGTAGTAAGTGACACTGGCGTTCAACTGCACGATGCCCGGGCCGTCTTGCCCTCCCGAGGTACCGATCGACCACCACTGACCGGTCGAGCCTGGGGGCTGGGCACTGATACCGCCCACGCTGGCCGAGAAAAGTGCACCGCCCGAGCGGTTCAACGAGACCGTCGCGTCGGCATCGAAGGTGTCGGTCGAGACGCCTTCCACCAGCGAAAACGCACCGCTGGTCACGGTGAATGAGATCGCATGCGCCTGGGCGGCGGTGAGAACGACCGCTGCCGCCGCAAGAACCTTGAGTGATGCCATGGGTACTCCTGAAACGCGCCGGTCAAGCGAACTGTGCTCGACCCATGGCGAGATCCTAAGGAGCCCTGCACCGCCCGCACACCCCGTGAGTGCGGGGCTCAAGACCTGCTTTTGGCATTCATGTGCGCTTTTGCACGGCCTTCGCAATGCCCCGCAGCAGGTGAATCTCTTCCTCGGTCACCTGCAGCCGGTTCAAAGCCTGGTTCAGCCGCGGCATCAGCTTCTGCGGCGATTCTGGGTTCAGGAATTCAATGTCGATCAGCACCTGCCGCCAGTGCTCGAGCGCGCCCTGCACCGCCACCGCATCGGCCAGCGCCGGATCGGCCGTGCGCGAGGTGACCGCGAAGCCGCCCAGCGCCTGCCGCCAGTCGTAGGCGATCAGTTGCACCGCCTGCGCCAGGTTCAGCGAGCCGTAGCCCGGCGCGGTGGGGATGCTCAGGCAGGCGTGGCACTGGTAGACCTCGTCGTTGCTCATACCGTGGCGCTCTGAGCCGAAGACAAAGGCCACCCGGTGTGGCTGCGACGCCAGGGCGGCAAACAGTTCGCGCGGCGCGTGGGTGGGCGGCCCAAAGTCGCGCGGCGTCATCGCGGTGGCGCAGGCATAGGTGACGCCATCGAGCGCCTCGGCCAGCGTGTCGACGACCCGCGCACCATCCAGCACATCGAGTGCACCGCTGGCCAGCGAGATCGCATCGGCCTTGCCCTTCACGTTCGGATAGCGCGGGGCCACCAGCACCAGGTCCGAGAAGCCCATCACCTTCATCGCCCGCGCCGCCGCGCCCACGTTGCCCGGGTGGCTGGTGTTCAGCAGCACGAAGCGGGTCGCGTCGGCGGTCGGCGTCGACCGGGAATTCAGGGTTTGCATGGGGTGCCCGCTAAAATCTCGATTATCGGAAGTCGATGCACAGCGCCCGCCTGCGATCGCTCTCGACACGCTCTTTGTCCCCGCCAGTCCGAATTCCGCCCTCGAAGGTTGCCCCATGTCGCAAGCGCTCCATCCCATGCTCAACATCGCCATCAAGGCGGCACGAACGGCGGGCGCGCTGATCAATCGGGCCTCGATGGACCTCGATCTGCTGCGCATCAGCAGCAAGGCGCCGAACGACTTCGTCACCGAGGTCGATCAGGCGGCCGAGCGGGCCATCATCGAGGTGCTGCTCACCGCCTACCCGGGCCACGGCATCCTGGCCGAAGAATCGGGCCGCGAGCACGGTGCCAAGGACAGCGACTACCTGTGGATCATTGATCCGCTGGACGGCACCACCAACTTCATCCACGGCTTCCCGGTCTATGCGGTGTCGATCGCACTCGCCTTCAAGGGCCAGGTGCAGCAGGCGGTGGTCTACGACCCGTCGCGCAACGACCTGTTCTACGCATCGAAGGGCCGCGGCGCGTTTCTCAACGACAAGCGGCTGCGGGTGTCCAAACGCATCCGCATGTCCGAATCGCTGATCGGCACCGGCTTCCCGTTCCGCAAGGGCGACAACTTCAAACGCTACGTGCAGATGTTCGAGGCGGTGATGCAGAACTGCGCCGGGCTGCGCCGCCCCGGTGCGGCCGCGCTCGACCTCTGCTACGTGGCCGCCGGCTATTACGACGGCTTCTTCGAGACCGGCCTGCAGCCCTGGGACGCGGCCGCCGGCTCGCTGATGATCACCGAGGCGGGTGGGCTGATCGGCAACTTCACCGGCGACGCCGATTTCCTGTACCAGCGCGAAGTGGTCGCCGGCAACCCGAAGATCTACGGTCAGCTGGTGCAGACGCTGGCGCCTTACACCAAGGTGATCAAGGCCGAAGCGGCATCGCATGCCGCAGCAGCGCTGCCTGCACCAGCGGGCGAGGCCGGCCTGACGCCGGAGGCCGCGTTGTCGGCCGCGCTGGGCGTCAGCGAGGCGGTTGTCGAGCCGGCTACCGCCGCGCCGAAGAAGCCACGCGCCGTTCGCATCCGCAAGGCAGACGTGAAGCCGATCTGACAGCGAAGGGTGGCGCGGTTCGCTGCCTCGTCATGGCACCGACTTGATCGTCGACGCGTCCTGGCCGAACAGCAGCTTGCGTGAGGCGTCATCAACCACCGGCGAGGTGTTGAATTCCTTCGCACGCGCATAGGCGCGCTCGGTGCTGGGCCGGCTGCGGATGCGCTCGAACCAGGCGGCCAGGTGTGGAAAGTCTTCCAGCTTCTGCTGCTGCCGCTCGTGCGGCACCACCCACGGGTAGCAGGCCATGTCGGCGATCGAGTAGTCGCCTGCAATGAAGTCGCTGCCCCCAGCGGCCATCACACCCAGGTGCTTGTTGAGCACCGCATACAGCCGCCCCGTTTCCTTCACATAGCGGTCGATCGCGTACGGCAGCTTCTCCGGCGCGTACTGCCCGAAATGGTGGTTCTGCCCGGCCATCGGCCCCAGGCCGCCCATTTGCCAGAACAGCCACTGCAAAACGAGGTTGCGCCCACGCAGGTCCTGCGGGATGTAGCGCTGCATCTTGTCGGCCAGGTACAAAAGGATCGCACCCGACTCGAACACCGACAGCGGCGCGCCGCCATCGGCGGGCGTGTGATCGACGATCGCCGGCATCCGGTTGTTTGGCGAAATGCGCAGGAAGTCGGGCTGGAACTGCTCGCCGCGGCCGATGTTCACCGGCACGATGCGGTAGGGCAGCCCGGACTCCTCCAGGAACATCGTGATCTTGTGGCCGTTGGGCGTGGTCCAGTAATACAGGTCGATCATCTTGGACTTTCCTTGAAATGGAATGGGGGCAGGAACTTCGGTGTGGCCTCAGGCCAGGATCGCGCGGCGCACATTCGCCAGCGGCGCCTGGTCGTTCAGCGTGCCGCCGGTGGTGCCGAGCTCGCGCCACAGCCCGGCCAGGTCGATCGGCTCGGCCGAGGCCTTCATCCGCTCGTACAGCTCGGTCAGCGCGGTCTGGCCCACTGCCGCATCGCCGGTGGCGAGGATGCGCTCCACGGTCCACGGCACACCGTACTGCCCACCCGCAGCCAGCACGCCTTGCAGCGCCTGTTGCAAGCCAGTGCGCAACCCGCTGCGCTTGAGCAGTTCGACATCGGCCAGCAGACAGAACATCGCCCCGCCCCAGTAGGTGCGACCCCAGGTCGGCGTGTGGTCGAGCCCGGCGTCACCGGTCTGCGGCTGGCCCTGCGGCATGGCCTTGGCCCACTCGCGCCACACCGTCTTGGCACTGACCAGCCCGACGCGCCCGCGCGCCACGCTTTCGACATAGGTGGCCAGACCTTCATGCAGCCAGTTCTGCGCGCGCGGTATCTGCGGGATGGCCAGGTGCACCATCTCGTGGACCAGCACCCAGTCGTCGACAAACTGCGCTTCGGTGGTCTCACGGCCCAGGCGGATGCGAATCAGTAGCGACGGCTCGGCATAGGTGACGCCTCCGCGCACGCCGCTGCCGTCCTCCGGCACCAGCAGCAGCTCGACCTTGGGTACAGGAAAGCGACCGAAGTAGCGCGCCACTGCGTCGGCCGAGGTGATCGCCCAGGTGCGCGCCGCCGCCTGCAAGGCCTTGCTGAAGCCCGGCGCGAACTGCAGCTCGATGCGCGAACGCAGGATGCGCAGGGTTTCGATGTCGGGCTGCGCAGTGGCCCCCGGCTGCAAGTTCACCGCCCGCGCGGCGTACGGCGCACCCAGCATCAGCGCAGCGCAGCCCGCGCCTGCCAGATCGACAAGCAACGTTCGGCGCGACAACGCCGTCGGGGCAGACACAGGCTCAGGGTTCATCGCAGCTTCAACACCCAATCGCCGTGGTCGTTCAACATGCCCTCTACCTTACCGGCAACCCGATGCCTTTGCCGACGGTGACAGGGCGCTGCAACAAGGGCACAGAAATGGTGGGTCGATGGGTCGTTCTTTGATGCTTCAGGCGATGGTGCGATGTGAACAATGAAATGCATTGAAGAAAGACAACACGCAGACCACTTCATTGCTTTGCCATGACCCGACAGCTCCACACCCCCTACGCACTGACATTGACCGTGACGCTTGCCACGATGCTGCACAGTGCGGTCGCTTGGGCACAGCCCACTGCCGCCGCTGCGGCGACTCCCGTGGCGACCACGCCGCAGCCGCCGACACCGGTGTCAGGCCGACGAGGCAAGCTGTTGCTGACCTCCGGCGTGAGCAGCATCGACGGCGCGGCCGGCGGCGGCTTGACGCCGTGGGCCGTGACCGGCGGCTACGCCACCGATGGCAGCGTGGGGGTCAGCAGCTTTTTCACCCGCACCGTCGTGCAGGACTACGCCCTGAACGTGTACGGCGTGGCCGTCGGCTGGGGCGATCGCCTGGAAGCCTCGGTGGCGCGCCAGGTGTTCAGCACCGGCAATTCGATCGCGCCGCTGGGTTTTCCGGGTCTGAAACTGAAGCAAACCATCTTGGGCCTGAAGCTGCGCGTGGCGGGCGATGCCGTGCTGGACAGCGACAACCTGCTGCCGCAAATCGCCTTGGGAATCGAACACAAAGACCTGGACGCTGGCAACTTCGCGCCGGTGCTGCGCTCGCTGGGCGCGCACACCCGCGGCACCGATGTCTATGTCAGCGCGACCAAACTGTTCCTCGCGCAAAGCGTGCTGGTCAACACCACGCTGCGCGCCACCCGGGCCAACCAGAACGGCCTGCTCGGCTTCGGCAGCAGCAAGCGCGACAGCCACCGCGTGCAGGCCGAGATGTCGCTGGCACTGGCCTTGCGCAAAGACCTGGTCATCGGCATCGAGTACCGCATGAAACCCGACAACCTCAACGGCGTGGCTTTCGGCGACGGCCTGCGCGAAGACGACTGGAAAGACGCCTTCATCGCCTGGACGCCCAGTAAATGGTTCTCGCTGACGCTGGCCTACGTCGACCTTGGCCACATCGTGCCGGCACTGACGCCCAAGCGTCAAGCCGGGCCGTACGCGTCGGCCCAGTTGTCCTTCTGAATCCATAGCATCATCGGGTGTGACATGAAACATGCATCGACAAGAGTGAGCGCGCCGCACGGGTGGTGGGGCAGAGCGCTGTGCGCCATGGCGTCTGGCGCACTGGTGGCGGGCGCACTGATGGCACAGCGGCAGGCCCATGCCGCCGATGCGCCGCAACGCCCGCCCGCCGTGGTCGACACCTACATCCCGGTGGCGCCGTCCGACGACTCCCTGTACAAGGACCTCGGCGGCCAGAACGGCCTGGTGAAGATCGCCGACGACTTTCTGACACGCCTGCAGGCCGACCCACAGCTCGCGAGGTTCTTTGCCGACATCGACACCCAGCAGTTCAAGGAGCGGCTGGTGATCCAGTTCTGCGAGGTGTCGGGCGGGCCGTGCAAGCAGGCCAAGAACGACATGCGCAAGCTGCACAGCAGCATCGACATCAACAAGGCCAGCTTCAATGCCCTCGTTGAAGTGCTGCAACAGACGATGGACGCGCAAGGCGTGGCCTACCGGGCGCAGAACCGCCTGCTGGCGCAGCTGGCACCCATGCACCGCGACATCATCAACGTGCCCTGAGACCCGCAGTGCGGTGGCGTCCTATGACGCCGCACTGCGTCACCCGGAGCGTTTCGGCGCGGCTCGACCGTTAGCATGCGGGAACACGTTCCCCACTGCCCTCGCCCGTGCCGCCCATCACCCACATCGAAGACCTGCGCCGC
This sequence comes from Rhizobacter sp., assembly GCA_021732645.1. Lineage (GTDB taxonomy): Bacteria > Pseudomonadota > Gammaproteobacteria > Burkholderiales > Burkholderiaceae_C > PBB1. The sequence continues at coordinate 7,305 of JAKFUQ010000020.1, forward strand.
CTCGCGAAGCAGCGGGTGCCGCGGATGTTCTACGACTACGCGGATGCAGGGTCGTGGACCGAAGGCACCTACCGCGCCAACGAGGCTGACTTCCAGCGCATCCAGCTGCGCCAGCGCGTGGCCGTCGACATCGCGAAGCGCAGCACGCGGGTGCAGATGATCGGCATCGACGCCGCGATGCCGGTGGCCCTGGCACCGACCGGCATGACCGGCATGCAGCACGCCGACGGCGAAATCCTCGCGGCGCGCGCCGCCGAGAAATTCGGCGTTCCGTTCACGCTGAGCACGATGAGCATCTGCTCGATCGAGGACATCGCCGCCCACACCACCGCGCCGTTCTGGTTTCAGTTGTACGTGATGAAAGACCGCGCGTTCATCGAGCGGTTGATCGAGCGCGCCCGCGCCGCGAAGTGCAGCGCGCTGATGCTGACGCTCGATCTGCAGGTGCTGGGCCAGCGCCACAAAGACATCAAGAACGGCCTGAGCACACCGCCGAAACCCACGCTCGCCAACCTGGTGAACCTGGCGACGAAACCGCGCTGGTGTCTGGGCATGCTGGGCACGAAGCGCCGTAGCTTCGGCAACATCGTCGGCCATGCGCCGGGGGTGGGTGACATCTCGTCGCTCAGCGCCTGGACGGCCGACCAGTTCGACCCGACGCTCAGCTGGGCCGATGTCGAATGGGTCAAGCAGCGCTGGGGCGGCAAGCTCATCCTGAAGGGCATCATGGACGCCGAAGACGCGCGGCTGGCCGCCGACAGCGGCGCCGATGCGCTGGTCGTGTCCAACCACGGCGGCCGCCAGCTCGATGGCGCGCCATCGTCGATTGCCGCACTGCCCGCCATTGTCGAAGCGGTCGGGGACCGCATCGAGGTGTGGATGGACGGTGGCATCCGCAGCGGGCAGGACGTGTTGAAGGCCTGGGCGCTGGGCGCACGCGGCACGCTGATCGGCCGCAGCTTCCTCTACGGCCTGGGCGCGATGGGCGAGCCGGGCGTGACCCGCTGCCTGGAGATCATCCGCAACGAGCTCGACCTGACGATGGCCTTCTGTGGGCACACCGAGCTGCGCACGGTGGACCGGGGCATCCTGCTGCCGGGCAGCTGCTGATTCAGGTCATCAACCCACCACCTCGCGCAGCGCCTCGACAGGCACTTCGTAGCCGTCCAGCACCGCCTCGGCGTGGTCGCCGAACACGAGGCTGGGTTCCTCGTCGGAGAAGATCGACAACACACACAGGCCCAGCTTGCCGTCGTAGACCGTGGCGTAGGTGTCGTCGTCCAGCAGCAGCCAGGTTTTTCCGGGGGCGTCGTCCTGAATCTGAATGCAGATGTGCCGGCTGTCGTTCCAGGTGCAGTGGCGCAACTCATCGATGCGAGCGGCCAGCAGCTGTTCGGTGGTGATCGTTGACAAGATGGTCTCCTCCTGCACTGCCCGATCTGCACAGTTCCGGGACGTAATGTAGTGCGGGAGTGATCGACCTGTCCGATACCCCTGACACGCCAGAGGGGCGTCGAGCGCAAGGAGAGCGCTGACTTCAATTCAAAAGCAAGACCCGGAGTGCGCCGTACGATGCCGCCGAAGACACTGGGTTCATCCCCACTTCGAGCGCCACATCGTGAAACCACTGGACATCACCACAGACCCTCGCTGGGCGCGCGTTGTCGCGCGTGACAAGACCGCTGACGGCGCGTTTTGGTATTCCGTCGCGACGACCGGCATTTACTGCAGGCCATCGTGTCCGTCGCGCCTGGCCAATCCGAAGAACGTTCGCCTGCACAGCAGCACAGGCGAGGCCGAGGCAGCCGGTTTCCGAGCCTGCCGCCGCTGCAACCCGGGCGGCATCTCCATCGAGGCGGCGAACAACGCGATGGTGGCCAAGGCCTGCCGGCTCATGGACGAGGCGACCGAGCCACTTTCGCTGGCGCAACTCGCAGAAGCCGTGGAGCTCAGCCCGCACTACTTTCATCGGCTCTTCAAACAGGCCACGGGCCTGACGCCCAAAGCGTACGCGACGGCTGGGCGATCGGCGCGCCTGCGCGATGGACTGGCGACGGCGGCGACGGTCACGGAGGCATTTCACGGCGCAGGCTTCGGCTCGAACAGCCGCTTCTACGACGCGTCGGCCGGCATTCTCGGCATGAGCCCGACCCACTACCGGTCCGGCGGCGAGCACGAGACATTGACCTTCGCCGTGGGCCAATGCACGCTGGGCGCGATTCTCGTCGCCTCGAGCACCAAGGGAGTCGCAGCGATCTTGCTGGGCGACGATCCTGACCCGCTGCTGCGTGACCTCCAGGACCGCTTTCCCAAGGCCAGCCTGGTGGGTGGAAACACCGCCTACGAGCGACTGGTCGCTCAAGTGATCGGCATGGTCGAGGCGCCCGGGCGCGGCCTGTCCTTGCCGCTCGATGTGCGCGGCACGGCGTTTCAACAGCGCGTATGGATGGCGTTGCGCGAGATCCCGACGGGCGCAACGGCGAGCTACTCGGCCATCGCCGAGAAGATCGGCTCACCGCGCTCGGTGCGGGCTGTTGCTGGCGCCTGTGCGGCGAACTCACTCGCCGTGGCGATTCCATGTCACCGTGTCGTGCGCCACGACGGCAACCTTTCCGGCTATCGCTGGGGTGTCGAACGCAAGCGCGAATTGATCGCTCGCGAGTCGGCCGAGCGCGACCGTCGCGAGCAAGGGGAAGCAGCGTGAAGCGTGACGACCTGGTCAGCGACGACCTCAGTGGGCGCCTGGATCGAACTCGCACGTCGGCATTGGAGGGTGATCTCGAAGCACAAGGCTGGTCGGTCTTGTCCGGTCTGCTCACTGCGCGGCAGTGCGACGACATCGCTGGCTTGTATGGCGAAGACGCGAAATTTCGCAGCCGTGTCGTGATGGCACGTCACGGCTTCGGCCGCGGCGAGTACCGCTATTTCGCGTATCCGCTCCCGCCGCTGATCCAAGAATTGCGGACGACGCTCTATCTGCAACTGGCACCCATCGCGAATCACTGGCATGAGCGCATGCAGATGGCGGCGCGCTTCCCCGGATCGCACGGCGAATTCACCGCCCGATGCGCTGCCGCCGGCCAGGCGCGGCCGACGCCGCTGCTGTTGCAGTACGGCGCCGGTGACTACAACTGCCTGCACCAGGATTTGTATGGCGAACACGTCTTTCCGTTGCAGGTCGCTGTGCTGCTTTCTGAGCCGCTGAACGATTTCACAGGTGGCGAATTCGTGTTGACCGAACAACGCCCGCGCATGCAGACGCGGGCGGCTGTGGTCCCCCTCACCAAGGGAGATGCCGTCGTCTTTGCGGTCAACAGCCGGCCCGTGCGCGGCACGCGCGGCGACTATCGGGTGACGCTGCGTCACGGCGTCAGCAAGATCATCACGGGGCACAGGCACACGCTCGGCATCATCTTTCACGATGCGACCTGATTGAAGCGCCCCTACAACGGCTTGTTATCGAAGGTATTGCACCCCTGCAAGCTGCCGCCCTGCAGCCCGCGCTGAAACCATTTCACGCGCTGCGCGCTGGTGCCGTGGGTGAAGCTTTCCGGCACGATGGTGCCGCGTGACTGGCGCTGCAGGGTGTCGTCGCCGATCTGCGTGGCGGCGTTCAGCGCTTCTTCGACATCGCCACTCTCCAGCCAGCCTTTGCTCTTCTGCGAATCGTGCGCCCACACGCCGGCAAAGCAATCGGCCTGCAACTCGATGCGCACACTCATCGCGTTTTGTTCGGCCTCGCTGATGCGCCCGCGCATGGCATCGACCTTGCCAGTGATGCCCAGCAGGTTCTGCACATGGTGGCCGACCTCGTGGGCAATCACATACGCCTGCGCAAAATCGCCCGGCGCGCCCATGCGCTCGGCCATGGTGTCGAAGAAGCCGAGGTCGATGTAGACCTTGCGGTCGCCGGGGCAGTAGAACGGGCCCATTGCCGAATCGCCCTGCCCGCAAGCGGTGGGCTCGCTGCCGCGAAACAGGCGCAGCTTGGGTTCTTCGTAGGCCGAGCCGGCCCGCGCGAACTGCGCCTTCCACACGTCTTCGGTGTCGGCCAGCACGGTGGACACGAAGGCTGCCATCGGGTCATTGGCCGGGGGCGCGGTGGCCGGCGCCTGCTGCGTCTGCGGGGCGAGGCCACCGCCGCCGCCATCCAGAATACCGAGGATCGTCAGCGGGTTGATGCCGAAGATCCACCCGCCCAGCAGCGCAATGACGATGGAGCCGATGCCGATGCCGCGCCCGCCCCCCAGGCGCATGCCGCTGCGGCCTCCGCCGCCGGAACGCGCATCTTCGACGTTGTCACTTTGTCGGTTGCCTTCCCATTTCATCGCGACACCTCCGGAATGTGTGGCTCAAGTCTTGGGGAGTGTCACGCCTTTTTGGCCCTGGTACTTGCCGCCGCGGTCCTTGTAGCTGGTTTCGCAAACGTCGTCCGGGTCGCTCTCGAAGAACAGCACCTGCGCGCAGCCTTCACCCGCGTAGATCTTGGCCGGCAGCGGCGTGGTGTTGCTGAATTCCAGCGTGACGTAGCCCTCCCATTCGGGCTCGAACGGCGTCACGTTGACGATGATCCCGCAGCGCGCATAGGTGCTCTTGCCCAAACAGATGGTGAGCACATTGCGCGGAATGCGAAAGTATTCGAGCGTGCGTGCCAGAGCGAAGCTGTTCGGCGGGATCACGCACACGTCGGCGTTGATGTCGACGAAGCTCTTCTCGTCGAAGTTCTTCGGGTCGACCACGGTGCTGTAGATGTTGGTGAACACCTTGAATTCCGGCGCGCAGCGGATGTCGTAGCCATAGCTGCTGGTGCCGTAGCTGACGATCTTCTGGCCGTCGGCCGACTGACGCACCTGCCCCGGCTCGAACGGTTCGATCATCCCGGTCGTCTCGGCCATGTGGCGGATCCACTTGTCGCTCTTGATGCTCATGCGTCACACCGTCGCGGTGCCTGTGAGGGGTTGGCCGTCGAAGTGTCGAACAGCCGAGCGATTGTAGGAAGCGCAGCGGGTGGCCATGCCAGGGGCTGCCGCTAGTGCGAGGGCGACTGCATCACTTCCAGCCGCTGCTGCAGGCTGCGCAGCGGGCCGCGGATGGCGTCGCCTATGGCGATCTGCGGGTTGGAGTACCCGTCGGTCTTGCCCGCCTCTTTTTCGCGCTGCGCGATCACCGGGCGAACGGCAGCGTGGGCAGCTTCAAACGAATGCGTGTTGGTGCGCAGTTGCTCGTCGTACATCGCACGCCCGAAGAAGGTCAGCTTCGACTTGCTGCCGCAGCCGTAAGAGGTGTGGTCGGCGTCGGCCGCCGTCATCACCAACGTGCCCGGGCCTGCCAGCGGCGCGATCCATGAACCTGAGTAACAGGCCGAGATCGAGATCACCCGGTAGCGCACACCGGCGTCGGCCAGCCAGGTGTTGAGTTGCTGCGGCGTGACCGAATCGACTTCCAGCGGATCGAATTGGGCCGCAAGCTGGCCGTCGCGCGCGCCGTGCGAGGTGAGGTGGATGAACAGGATGTCCTCATCGCGGTTCATCAGCGCCGCCATCCGTTGAATCGTGCGGTGCAGGTTCAGCGGCGTGGCCCAAGGCAGCTCGGCCACGCTGCGCACATGGTTCTGCAGTTGCACCACGCGCTGCGGCGCATCGAAACGGCTGCGCATCAGCTCGGTCACCAGCGTGGCCTCGCGACTGAACACGTCTTCATCGGCATACGGCGCGAAGGTGATCGCGTACAGCTCGACGACACCGGGGCGGCCGGGCACCAGCGCATCGAGCGCGGTGGGCAAGGTGCGCCCTTGCGCTTCCAGCATGTCTTGACTCAGGGCCAGCGGTGCGGGGTCGCTGTCGGCCTTGGTGTCCGCGTCGTCAGGGGAGCTGTCTTGCGTCGGTGTCTGACCGAAAACAGCGGCGTTGGTAATCGCGTCCGTGCGGTCGTTCCAAAAGTACACCTCGGGTGCGGTCATTTGCACGCCGGTGCCCAGCACCGCGTAAGCGACGACGGCGGCGCGCACCCCGAAATGGCGTGGCGCCTCACGCCACAGCAGCACCAGCGCCGCCAGCGCCAGCCACAACAGTGCCACCCTCCACGCGGTGTGCAGCAGCGCATCAATGTCGACAGACGCCTGCACAGGCACCCAGAACCCCGTGGCGATGTAGACCCCACTCAGCAGCGCGGACAACCACAGTTGCTGCGCGAGCAACAGCGCAAACAGCGTGGCGACAGCAGGGCGGCCGTGCGAGGCGCCTACCGCGTCGCGGCGGCGCACCACGACCCAGCAGGCGCCCAGCGCGAGCAAGGTGGTCAGCCAGCCGCTGTGGATGGCACGCAGGTCGAACTGCGCCGCACTGCCGATCGCCAGCCGCTGCACGCCGATCACGATGCCCAGCGAAAGCGCCAGCAGCATCACCACCGTGGTGGGGCGCGCCTGCAGCTCAGAGGCGCTCGGGTGCCTGAAGCTCAATGTGCGCGCGCCTGCACGCAGCCAGATACCGAGGCTCACGCGCCCGGCCCCGCGTTCGGTCGCCAAAGCACCACACCCACAGCACGCGGCTACTTGACGGTGACCTTGATGCTCGCACTCATGTCGCTGCCGTACGACTTGTGCAGGCCATCGGCGAACAGCACGGTCAGCGTGTAGGTGCCTGGGGCGAGCGTCAACTCCGCTTCGGTCTGACCCTTGCCGAAGTGCAGGTGCTGCGCGTCGGCGGGTACCACCTCGCCCTTGGCGATCACGACCGCGTTGATCAGCAGGTGGTGGTGGCCGGTGCCCGCGGTCAGATCACCGGCCGGTTTGACGGTCATGCCCTTGACACCGAACTGCACCTTGAACGGGCTGCTGACGGTGGCGCCATCGGCCGGCGCCACGATGGAAACGCCTTGCGCAGCGGCCGACGGCACGTTGCCGGTGGCGGCGTGGACGGTGCTGGTCAACGCCATCACGACAGCGGCGATCCACAGGGTGTTTTTGAACATGATGTGCTCCTGAGAAAGATCGCTCTATGGCGACGGCAATCAAGTGTCCTTGGAAATCGTGATCGACGGGAACTTGGCCGAAAAGTCCTTCGCCCGCTGCGCGATCTTCACTGCCACCTGGCGCGCCACGGCCTTGTACAACCCGGCAATCTCGCCGTCGGGGTCACTGACGACGCTGGGGCACCCGCTGTCGGCCTGCACGCGGATGCTCAGGTTCAGCGGCAGCGCGCCGAGGTAGTCCATCTGGTAGTCAGCCGCGAGCTGCTTGCCGCCGTCCTCGCCGAAGATGTGCTCGACGTGGCCGCATTTCTCGCACACATGCACCGCCATGTTCTCGACGATGCCCAGAATCGGCACGCCGACCTTCTCGAACATCTTGATGCCCTTCTTGGCGTCGAGCAGCGCAATGTCTTGCGGCGTGGTGACGATCACCGCGCCGGTCAGTGGCACCTTCTGCGACAGCGAGAGCGCAATGTCGCCAGTGCCCGGCGGCATGTCGACGATCAGGTAGTCGAGGTCACCCCAGTTGGTCTGCCGCAGCAGCTGGTCGAGGGCCTGCGTGGCCATCGGGCCGCGCCAGACCATCGGGCTGTCGCCTTCGATCAGAAAGCCGATCGACATCACCTCGACACCGTGGTTCTTCATCGGCTCCATCGTCTTGCCGTCGGCCGATTCGGGCCTGCCTTCCAGGCCCATCATCATCGGCTGGCTCGGGCCGTAGATGTCGGCGTCGAGGAGTCCCACACTGGCGCCTTCCGCCGCCAGTGCCAGCGCCAGGTTGACCGCGGTGGTGCTTTTGCCAACGCCGCCCTTGCCCGACGCCACCGCAACGATGTTCTTCACCTTGGGCAGCAGCTGCACCCCGCGCTGCACCGCGTGCGCAACGATCTTGCACGACAGGTTGGCGCTGACGTTGTCCACGCCAGCCACCGTTTTGGCCGCTGCGATCAGCGCCTTGCGCAGCAGCGCCAACTGGCTTTTCGCCGGGTAGCCCAGTTCGACATCGAAGGCCACATCGCCGTCCTCGATGCGCAGGTTCTTCAACTGCTTCGTGCTGACGAAGTCACGCCCGGTGTTCGGGTCGGTCACCGTTTTCAGGGCGTCGAGCAAGGCAGATTCGATAGCAGGCATCAGACGGTTCCAGGCGCAGGAGCGCAGCGGTGCAACAGGGGTCGAAGCAGTCTATCGCAGGCGCCTGGGCATGGGTTCAGGGCTGAGTTCTTCACCGACCAGCGGCCTAGAATTGGCGGCTGCCCAGCGCTGTTGTACGCCACGACGGCGGGGCCGACTCACCTGTGCTCCCATGACCCGCAAGCTGTTCGTCACCACCGCCCTGCCCTACGCCAACGCGCCGTTTCACATCGGGCACATGATGGAATACATCCAGGCCGACATCTGGGTGCGCTTCCAGCGGATGCAGGGCCACGACGTGCATTTCGTCGGTGCCGACGACGCGCACGGCGCGCCGATCATGATCGCGGCTGAAAAGGTCGGCAAGACACCGCAGCAGTTCGTGGCCGAAATCGCCGCCGGCCGCCAGCAGTACCTCGACGGCTTTCACATCGCCTTCGACCACTGGCACTCGACGGATTCACCCGAGAACACCGCGCTCGCGCAGGACATCTACAGGGCCTTGCGTGACCACGCCGACGGCTCGCTGATCACCACCAAGACGATCGAGCAGTTCTACGACCCGGTGAAGCTCATGTTCCTGCCCGACCGCTACATCAAGGGCGAGTGCCCGAAGTGCGGTGCGAAAGACCAGTACGGTGACAGCTGCGAGGTGTGCAGCGCGGTCTATGCGCCCACCGACCTGAAGAACCCGTACTCGACCTTGAGCGGCTCGACGCCGGTGATGAAGAGCAGCGAGCACTACTTCTTCAAGCTCAGCGACCCGCGCTGCACGGCGTTTCTAGAGCAATGGACCGGCGGCGAGCGGCTGCAAAGCGAGGTCGCGAACAAGATCCGCGAGTGGTTCACCAAGGACGAGCACGGCCAGGGTGGCTTGAGCGACTGGGACATCAGCCGCGACGCGCCGTATTTCGGCATCGAGATCCCGGACGCACCGGGCAAATATTTCTACGTGTGGCTCGATGCGCCGGTGGGCTATCTGGCGTCGTTGAAGAGCTACTTCGATCTGGGCAAGGCGCGGGCGCGCGGGGAGCAGCGTTCCTTCGACGATTTCATCAACGACCCGACGGTCGAGCAGATTCACTTCATCGGCAAGGACATCACCTACTTCCACACGCTGTTCTGGCCGGCGATGCTGCAGTTCAGTGGCCGCAAGGTGCCTGATCGTGTGTACGCGCACGGCTTCATCACCGTCCACGGCGGCGAGAAAATGAGCAAGAGCCGCGGCACTGGCATCTCGCCGCTGAAATACCTCGAACTCGGCATGAACGCCGAGTGGCTGCGCTACTACATCGCGACCAAGCTGAGCAGCAAGGTCGAGGACATTGACTTCAACCCCGATGATTTCGTCGCGCGGGTCAACAGCGATCTGGTGGGCAAGTACATCAACATTGCGAGCCGCGCGGCCGGTTTCCTGACCAAGCGCTTCGCGGGCAGGCTGTCATCCGATGTCGGCGTCGAGGGCCGCGTGCTGCTCGACCACCTGCGCAGCGCCCACGCCAACATTGAGCGACTGTACGACGAGCGCGAGTTCGGCAAGGCGCTGCGCGAGGTGATGCTGCTGGCCGATCACGTCAACGAGTATGTCGATCAGAACAAACCGTGGGAACTGGCGAAGAAAGAAGGCCAGGACGCGTTGCTGCAAGACGTGTGCACCGTCTGCATCGAAGCTTTCCGGCTGCTCGCGATCTACCTCAAGCCAGTGCTGCCGGCACTCACAGCCGAGGTCGAGGCCTTCCTGAACATTGCCCCGCTGGTGTCGGCCGACGTGCATCGCGCGCTCGGCGCGCACACCATCGGCGACTACCAGCACCTGATGCAGCGCGTCGATCCTAAGCTTCTCGATGCGCTGTTCGAGCCGCCGGCGGCCGCTGTCGTTGAACAGCCCAAGCCCGGCGGTGAAGACATCGCGCCGACGATCACCATCGACGACTTCACGAAGATCGACCTGCGCATCGCGAAGATCGTCAACTGCGAACACGTCGAAGGCTCCGACAAGCTGCTGCGGTTGACGCTCGATGTGGGCGAAATCGATGCCGCCGGCCAGCCGCGCACGCGCCATGTGTTCAGCGGCATCAAGGGCGCCTACGAACCCGCCGACCTGATCGGCAAGCTGACCGTGGTCGTCGCCAACCTGGCACCGCGCAAGATGAAGTTCGGCATCAGCGAAGGCATGGTGCTGGCCGCCGGCCACGCCGACGGCAAGACGCAGCCCGGTGTGTACGTGCTGGAGCCGGGACTGGGCGCCACGCCAGGCATGCGAGTGCGGTGAGTTGGCCGGGCCTGACCGTACAGCGTTATTTGTCGGCTGATTTTTTCGGGCGCTCACGCCAGAAGCGCACCGATCCGACGAACCGCTTCAAGTCCGGCTTGCAAGCGATCAACGCCCGCTCCCTCTGCGAGGCCAGCCAGCCCAGCGCGAACAGCGCACGCGGGTCGGCCGGGGCCGCAGCCGAGTACCGCGCAATACCCACCGCCACATCGTTGAAGACGCCCAGCCGCTCCTGCAAGGCGCGCAGCGCTTTCAGGTAGCCGCGCACCGCACGGTCGTCGAACAAGCTGGCCGAGAACTCTGCCGCATAGCGCAGCCGCTTGATGCGTTTGCGCAAGCGGTGGCGGCCCTCGTCGTCGAGGATGTCGAAGGCCTGCGCATCGACCAGAACCTGGCGGTGCCAGCGGTCGAGTCGCTTGGCGAGACGCCGACGCAGTGACAGCAAGTCGTCTGGCACCACGGCGGCAGACGTCGCCATGTCAGGCGGCAAAGCAGCAGTCCGCCCCGCCGCTGCGGGTGCCGTCTCGGGCTCGCTGCCCTGAGCCCGAGCGATCAGGTTCAGCATCAGGCGCTGTGCGACCGCCTGCCGCACCAGCACGGTCGGATCGACCTCGTCGTCCGAGTCCAGCAGGCGAGGCGGCTCGCCCGACTGGCCCACGGCCGCCAAGGCGTGCGCCAGTTCGATCGCCAGCGGCTCGGCCACTGCCGCGCGGTCGCGCGCGCCACCCAGTTGGCGAAACAGTGTGGTGGCATCGGCGGTCAGCGGCTCGCGCGCCGTGGCATCGATGGCGTCGGCCAGCCGTGAGCCATCGAAGAAGCGCAGTGCGGAGCGCAGTCGCCGCAGGCCGACGCGGAGCTGGTGGGTGTGCTCCGGGAGGTGGCGGCCACTGGCGATCTGGCTGGCGTTGACGCTGATCTGCGTCAGACACGAGCGCAGCACGGCGTCCAGCGCGGCGGCGGGCAACATCGCCTTCGACAGCACCACCGCACCAGCGTGGCGCGCGTCGGCCATCGCATCATCGCGCGCGAGCAGGTGGCCGAGTTCGGCCTTGCTGCGGGTGTCCAGCCACAAGCCATGGCGCGCGACCCAGCGCTGAGCGGTGGCCACCACGGCCTGCGGGCTGCCGCGCTTGAGCTCGATCTCGAGTTCGCACACCGGCAGTTGCCGGGGGGACACGGCATCGCCCGCCGTGATCACGCCGACATCGAACGCGAGCTCGACCACACCCCCCGCGACCCGCACCGTGCGGGCGCGCCGCCAGATGTCGGTGGCCATCACCTGTTGCAGCTCGGTGTTCGCGGCCCGCAGCACCTTCAGCAGCACGGTACCGACGGGGGTGTCGGCGTGCAGCTGCGGATCGATCGCCGGCACGGTGGCGCCCGTCTCGGCGCGAGGCACGTTGTGCTCGGCCCGCGTCATGCTGGTGCCGTCGGGCAAGGTGCCTTTCAGCGTCTGCACCCAGGCGCGGCCTTCCTTGCGCAGCCGCAGCGCCAGGCCAGCAGCCGCCAGCGCGCCGGTCGGGGTATCGAAATATGCAGCGCGCAAGCGGATGCGTCTTGCGGCCTGTGGCCCGGCGACCGCGCTTTCGACCGCTTTGCGGGCCGCGGGCGGCACCTGAAACTTCAACTCGACTTCTTTCATGACGCGATCGTGACAGCCGACCCCGTTGAATTTGATGAATCCGCGTTCAGGGAAAGGCCGGGTTGCAGCGCCAGGCCCGGCGGTATTCAACGCGACCGCCCCGGTAAACTCCGGTTTTCCTCGTTTTCACTCACTTCCCACCGCACCATGCCGTTGTTTTGGAAGCCCTACAAATCGGACGTGACCGACTTCATCGAATCGCTGAAGGCGAAGAAGCCGACGCTGGAAAGCGAGCAGCGTGCCGGGCGCGCATTGCTGTGGGACAAGCGGGTGGACCGCGATGCGCAGGCCGACGATGCCGACTCGCGCGTGCCGCAGCAGCCTTATGTGTACCAGACCGGGCCGAAGTGAGGCACGGCGCTCGACCTGAATCTCGCCCATGAACCTCCCAGGCCCTGCGCTGCTGGAGCCGCCCGAGCTGCAGGCCCTGATCGCTGACGGGGCCGCGGGCGCCCCGCCGCTGGCGCTCGACGGCGTGGCCGTCGCTCGGCTGTACGGCGAGCCGCTGTTCAAGCTGCCGCACGACCTGTACATCCCGCCGGATGCGTTGCGCCTGTTCCTCGAAGCCTTTGAGGGGCCGCTGGACCTGCTGCTGTACCTGATCCGGCGGCAGAACTTCAACATCCTCGACATCCCGCTGGCCGACGTGACGCGCCAGTATCTGGCCTACGTCGAGCAGATCCGCAAGACCAACCTCGAGCTCGCCAGCGAATACCTGCTGATGGCAGCGATGCTGATCGAGATCAAGTCGCGCATGCTGCTGCCGCCGAAGAAAAGCGCCGACGGCACCGAGCCGGAAGACCCGCGCGCCGAACTGGTGCGCCGGCTGGTCGAGTACGAGCAGATGAAGCTGGCTGCGGCCCAACTCGACGCCCTGCCGGTGATCGGCCGCGACTTCCTGCGCGCGCAGGTGCACATCGAACAGTCGCTGGCGCCGCGCTTTCCCGATGTCGCGCCCGACGAGCTGCGTGCCGCCTGGGCCGACGTGATGAAGCGCGCCAACCTGAACCAGCACCACACCATCAACCGTGAACACTTGAGCGTGCGCGAACACATGAGCATCGTGCTGCGCGCGCTGCAGGGCCGAAAATTCGTCGAGTTCCATGAGTTGTTCGACGTGTCGCGCGGCCAGCCGGTGCTGGTCGTCACCTTCATTGCGATGCTCGAACTGGCGCGCGAATGCCTGCTGGAAATCACCCAGGCCGAGGCCTACGCACCGATCTATGTGCGGCTGGCCTACCAGGCGGTTTGACGGCAAGCTCACCTTTTTTCTGATCCGACGCATCATTGCACCTGCGTCCACGCGAGACCAAGCCCATGCCCATGCCCATGCCCATGCCCACAGCCTTAATCCAAGCAGCGCAAGCAGCGCCCATCCAACTCGTGCGTCCCGCAACGGCGGTAAGCGCCGCCCACACCGACGCGAAGCGCTGGCAGGTCGAGCAAATCGAAGCGCTGTTCGCCTTGCCGTTCACCGAGCTGCTGTACCAGGCGCAGACGGTGCACCGTGCGAATTTCGACCCGGCCGAGGTGCAGCTCTCCACCTTGCTGTCGATCAAGACCGGTGGCTGCGCTGAGAACTGCAGCTATTGCCCGCAGTCGGCCGCTTACGACACCGGCGTCGAGGCCACCGCGTTGATGAAGGTCGACGAGGTGCTGGCCGCCGCACGCCAGGCGCAGGCCGCAGGTGCCACCCGCTTTTGCATGGGTGCCGCCTGGCGCGGGCCGAAGGACCGCGACATCGA
>JAKFUQ010000040.1 GCA_021732645.1 Rhizobacter sp.
GAGGGTTTCGGCGATCGACTTCGGCTGACCCGGCAGGTTGATCACCAGTGCTTTCCCACGGACGACCGCGACCTGACGCGACAGGATCGCAGTGGGTACGAAATGCAGGCTGATGCTGCGCATTTGCTCCCCGAAACCCGGCATCACCTTGTGCGCCACCGCCAAGGTGGCCTCGGGCGTCACGTCGCGCAGCGCGGGGCCGGTGCCACCGGTGGTCAGCACCAGGTGGCAGCCGGCCTCGTCGACCAGTTCACACAGCGCAGCGCTGATACCGGCTGGGTCGTCGGGGATCAGCCGCGTCTCCCATTGCACCGGGTTGCGCACCGCGCGCGACAGCCAGTCCTTCAAGGCGGGCAGGCCCTGGTCCTCGTAGATGCCCGCCGACGCCCGGTCGCTGACGGACACGATGCCGATGCGCACGGTGTCCAGGGCCGCAGCGCCGCGTTCAATCGCCATCAACGGTCGGCGCCATCAGCGCGTGCGGGTACTGCCGAATGAACTTGAACAATTCGCGAAAGGCCTTGCCGCTGCGCTGTTCGGGCAGCACCGAGGCGTCCTTGCGCGCCGCGCGGATCAGGCTGCGCAGCTGCTGCACATCGGCTTGAGGGCGCTCGGCGGTCCAGGCGGTCAATGCGTCGTCGCTGGCAATCAGTTCGGCGCGCCAGCGCTCGGCATCGTGCAGCGCGAGCGCGTCCTTCGCGTGACCGAGCTGCAGGGCGGCCACCGCCTCGCGCAGCGGCTCGGGGTCGCTGCGGCGCATCAGCTTGCCGATGTACTGCATCTGGCGGCGTCGGCCTTCGTGGGTCTTGGTGCCCCGGTACTGGCGTATCGCATCCAGCAAGATCTCGTCCATCGGCAACTCGGCCAGCCGGTTGTCCGGCATCTCGACCAGCGCCATGCCGAGGTCTTGCAGGTCGTGCGAGTCCTTCTTGCGCCGCGTCTTGCTCGGGCGCGTCAGCCAGGCGGGTAGCGGTTCGGCGTCGGCGGGGTCTGCGCTGTCGTTGTGGGGCATGGGTCGGCGGTGTGTGCGGGCGTGGGATCGCATGGAAACATGCGTTCGTCGCTGAAAAACCGCTCGTTATCATAGCCATCGCCCTGCCAGCGTCGCGACCGCGATCGCGCCCCCACCTGTTCCTCCCGACCCATGCCCTCAAAGACTTCGTCGTCCTCTGCGTCCACCGGCTTTGCGTACGCCCGTGCCGACTTTCAGCAACTGGTCGATGACGCGCTGAAGTTCGCCGCCTCTGTGGGCGCCACCGACGCCGGTGCCGAGGTGTCGGAAGGCGTGGGCCTGTCGGTGACGGTGCGCAAGGGCGAGATCGAGAACGTCGAGCGCAACCGCGACAAGTCCATCAGCGTGGCGGTTTACCTGGGCCAGCGGCGCGGCAACGCGAGCACCTCTGATTTTTCCCGCGCAGCGCTCGAACAGACAGTGCGTGCGGCGCACGACATTGCCCGCTTCACCGCGGAAGACCCGGCGGCCGGCCTGCCGGAGGCCGCCGATCTGGCCACCGGCGCTGCCGCTACTCGCGACCTCGACCTGTTCCATCCCTGGGCCATCGATGCCGCCGGAGCTGCCGACATCGCTCGCCGCTGCGAACAGGCAGCGCTGTCGGTCGATCCACGCATCACCAATTCCGAAGGCGGCGGCGTCTCGGCACAGCAGTCGCACTTTTTCGCCGGTAACAGCCGAGGCTTTCGCGGTGGCTACGCCAGCTCGCGGCATTCGCTGTCGGTCGCGCCCATCGCCTCGCTGCCGGGCCGCCGTGGCGACGACATGCAGCGCGACGCCTGGTACAGCTCCATGCGATCGGCCGATGAACTGGCCTCGCCCGAAGCGGTGGGGCGCTACGCCGCCGAGCGCGCGCTTGCCAGGCTGAAATCGCGCAAGGTCAAGACCTGCGAGGTGCCGGTGCTGTTTGAATCGACGGTGGCGGCCGGACTGTTGGGGGCGTATGTGCAGGCGGTCAGCGGCGGGGCGCTGTACCGCAAGTCCAGCTTCCTTCTCGACAGTCTGGGCAAGCGGGTGCTGGCCAAGCACATCGACATTCACGAAGACCCGCACCAGCTGCGCGGCAAGGCCAGCGCGCCCTTCGACGACGAGGGCGTGGTGACCTGCGCGCGCGATGTGGTCAAGGCCGGCGTGGCGCAGGGCTACTTCCTGTCAAGCTATTCGGCGCGCAAACTGGGCATGCGCACCACGGGCCACGCGGGCGGGTCGCAGAACCTGACGCTCACCAGCCGCTTGACGCAGCCCGCTGACGACCTCGCCGCCATGCTGCGCAAGCTCGACCGTGGCCTGTTCGTGATCGAACTGATGGGACAAGGCGTGAACCCGGTGACGGGCGACTATTCGCGCGGCGCGGCGGGCTTCTGGGTCGAGCGCGGCCGCATCGTGCACCCGGTCAACGAGATCACGATCGCGGGCAACCTCAAGAAAATGTTCAAGGGCATCGTCGCCGTGGGTGCCGACGCCTACACCACCGGGGGCAAGACCATCGGCTCGGTGCTGGTGGAGGCGATGCGGATCGCGGGCAGTTGAGCCGCTGATACCCTGACCCCACCACGGAGTGCCTTGCATGCAGCGTCGTCGATTCATCCATCACAGTGGCCTGGCTGGCGTGTTGGCCGCAGGCGCGGCGCCGGCCATCGTGCATGCGCAGACCAAGCTGCGCTGGCGCTTGGCGTCGAGCTTTCCGAAGTCGCTCGACACCATCTATGGCGCGGCCGAGGTGTTCGCCAAGAAAGTCGGCGAGATGACTGGCGGCAAGTTCCACATCAGCGTCCACCCGGCCGGTGAACTGTTGCCGCCCCTTGGTGTGGTCGACGGGGTGCAGGCGGCCACCGTCGAGATGGCGCACACCGTGCCGTACTATTTCTTCGGCAAGGACGAAACCTTCGCCATCGGTGCGGCGATCCCGTTCGGCCTGAACTCGCGTCAGATGTCGGCGTGGACCTTCCACGGCAACGGCCTGAAGCTGATGCGCGAGTTCTACGCCCAGTACGACATCATCAATTTCGCAGGTGGTAATTCCGGCGTGCAGATGGGCGGCTGGTACCGCAAGGAGATCAAGTCGCTGGCCGACATGCAGGGGCTGAAGATGCGCATCGGCGGCTTTGCCGGGCGCGTCATCGAGCGCATGGGCGGCGTGTCGCAAAGCATCCCCGGCGGCGAGGTCTACCAGGCGCTCGAAAAAGGCACCATCGATGCGGCCGAGTGGATCGGTCCCTATGACGACCTGAAGTTCGGCTTCCACAGGGTCGCACCGGTTTACCACTACCCTGGCTGGTGGGAGGGCGGCCCGCAGATCGATTTCTTCATCAACGTCCGGGCCTTTGCAGCCCTGTCGGCCGAGTACAAGGCAATCATCGAGGCGGCCGCGTCGGTGGCTCATGTGGACATGCAAGCCAAGTACGACGCCCGCAATCCGGCCGCCTTGAAGGCACTGGTCGCAGCCGGTGCGAAGGTGGTGCCGTTCCCGAAGCCCGTGCTCGACGAGGCCTTCAAGCAGTCGATGTCTCTGTACGACGAACTGAGCGCGACCAACCCCAACTGGAAGAAGGTCTACGCCGACTACGCGGCCTTTCGCCGCGAGCAGAACCTGTGGTTCCGCTTTGCCGAGGCCAGCTTCGACCGCTACATGCAGGGCATCAAGTTCTGACGGCTTTGGCGCTGCGCTTTACTTGTCGAGCGCCTTGCGATCGGCTTCCATCGCTTCGAGCAGCAGCTTCAGTGGGTCTTCCTCGGCGGCGTCGGTGGACATGCCTGCCGCGCTGGATGCGGCAGCGTCTTCGGCAGCGCCCTGGTCGGTCTGCACCTGACGCAGCGTGGTGTCGGCGTCGATGGCCGCTGCTGCTGCGTGGTCGCGCGTCACCAGGCCGGGGAAGGCGATGATGAGTGCGACCATCGTCAACTGGATCAGCACGAATGGAATCGCGCCCCGATAGATTTGCCCGATGGTGACCGGCGCGATGCGCTGGCCGGTGACCGTGTCGGTGTATTCACGGTCGGGTGCGACGCTGCGCAGGTAGAACAGCGCAAAGCCGAACGGTGGGTGCATGAACGAGGTCTGCATGTTGACGGCAATCAGCACGCCAAACCACACCAAATCGATGCCGAGCGCGGCGGCCACGGGGGCCAGCAAGGGCACGACGATGAAGGCCAACTCGAAAAAATCAAGAAAGAACGCGAGGAAGAAGATCATCAGGTTGACGACGATCAAAAAGCCGATCACCCCACCGGGCAGCGAGGTCAGCAGGTGCTCGACCCACTTCGGCCCATCGACCGCCTGGAACGACAGACTGAAGACCGTCGAGCCGATCAGGATGAACATCACAAAGCACGACAGCCGGGTGGTGCTCTCCATGGCCTGACGCAGCAGGCTCATGTCGAGCCGACCCCGCGCGATGGCCATCACCAGGGCGCCCACCGCACCCATGGCGCCGCCTTCCGTCGGCGTCGCGATGCCGAGGAAGATGGTGCCGAGCACCAGGAAGATCAGGGCCAGCGGTGGAATCAGCACGCTCGCGACACGCCATGCCACTCGCGCGCGCGCCTGCATGCCCACGGCCGCTGTGCCATCGGCCGAACGCCCCAGCGTGCGTGCCGCCAGCGGCATCGCAGGCACCCATTGCGGGCGCAGCAGGCTGATCGCCAGGACGTACACCACGTAGAACCCGGTGAGTATCATCGCAGGCAGCAGCGCGCCGGCGTAGAGGTCGCCCACGCTTTGTCCGAGTTGGTCGGCCAGCACGATCAGCACCAGCGAGGGCGGAACAATTTGCGCCAGCGTCCCCGACGCCGCGATCACTCCGCTGGCGAGCCGCCGGTCGTAGCCGTAGCGCAGCATGATGGGCAGCGAGATCAGGCCCATCGAGATCACCGATGCCGCCACCACGCCGGTGGTGGCGGCGAGCATCGCACCGACAAAGATCACCGCATACGCCAAGCCGCCACGGATCGGGCCGAACAACTGGCCGATGGTGTCGAGCAGGTCTTCGGCCATGCCCGAGCGTTCGAGGATCAGCCCCATGAAGGTGAAGAACGGAATCGCCAGCAGGGTGTCGTTCTGCATGATGCCGAAGATGCGCAACGGCAGCGCTTGCATCAGCGAGGCGGGCATCAGCCCGAGTTCGATGCCGACCAGCGCATAGAACAAGCCGCACGCGCCGAGCGCAAACGCGACCGGGTAGCCCACCAGCATGAACAAGACCAGTGAGCAGAACATCAGCGGCGCCATGGTGGCGCTGAGCAACTCCACCATCAGTGGCGCCCCGGCCCATCGGCAGCGGGCTCAGGCAGCAGGCCCTTGAGCCAGGCCAGCCGCTTGATCAACTCGGAGAGGCCTTGCACACCGAGCAGCGTAAACGCCAGTGGCAGCAGCGCCAGCACCGGCCAGCGGATCAGGCCACCGGCGTTGCTCGACATCTCGCCGCTGACATAGGTGCGCACCAGCAGCGGCCACGACAAGCCGACCACCACCACCACCAGCGGCAGCAGAAAAAACACGATGCCGAACACGTCGACCCAGGCCCGCGTTCGGGCCGACCAGCGGGCTGACAGCACATCGATGCGCACATGCTCCTGGCGCAGCAGCGTGTGCGCGGCGGCCAGCAGAAACACCGCCGAGTACAGATACCACTGCACTTCAAGAAACGCGTTCGAACTGATGTTGAGGAGCTTGCGGGCCAGCGCATTGCCCGCGCTGATGAGCACGGCGGCCAGCACCAGCCAGGCCACCGAACGTCCAATGCAAGCGCTCAAGCGATCAATCAGGCGCGACAGCTTCAGCAGATTCGGCAGCACGACGACGCGAGGCGCAGGTTCAGGCCGACATGGCCGCTTGAAACAGCTTGCCAGAGCGGGTGCCGGTGCGGCAAAAAACCAGGATCGGAGGCGGCAGCGTGTCCAGCAACGTCCGAAACTGCAGTGCCTCCTCAGGGCTTTGATAGCCCGGTGCGACCGGCAGGTGGGCGTAGGCCAAGCCCGCGGCACGCGCCGCCGCTTCGAGCACGGCGCTCGTTGGTTGGTCGGGCCCGCCCTCGAAATCGGGCCGGTTGTTGATGACGCTGTGGTAACCGGCTTGCGCCAGCAGCGCCATCGTCGCAGTGTCGATTTGTGCCGTGGCGCACACCGTTGCGCTCAGTCGAAGCACGGGGGGCAGGGTCGCGGTCATGCGGGCTCCATGGGTTCAGGCGGATCGGGTTGAGTGTTGCCTCAGCGCGCCAGGGCTTGCTTCACGGCGGCAGACACCGCACCCATGTCGGCCTTGCCGGCGAGTTGCGCTCTCACGGCGGCCATGACTTTGCCCATGTCGCCCGGGCCACTGGCGCCGAGCCTGCTGACGATGGCCTGCACCGCCGCGGCGATCTCGTCGGCACCCAAACGTTGTGGCAGATAGCTTTCGAGCACCAGCAACTCGGCGCTTTCCTTGTCGACCAGGTCGGTGCGCCCGGCAGCACCGAACTGCGAAATCGAGTCCTTGCGCTGTTTGATGAGCTTGTCGATGATGGCAACAACCGCCGCATCGTCCAGGACGATGCGCTCATCGACCTCGCGTTGCTTGCAGGCCGCGAGCAGCCCGCGGATCGTCAGCAGCCGGGGCGCGTCTTTGGCGCGCATCGCGGTTTTCATGTCCTCGGTGATCTGGTCTTTCAGGGTCATGATGGGCGCTTCGGCACGGTTCATTCAAAGAAAAAAGCCCGCAGTGAGCGGGCTTTGGAGACTTGCGAGGGCGACTGCAGCCTTTGCAATGCGAAGCAAGCCGCTGTCAGAACAGCTTTTTCGGCAGCTGCATGCTGCGCACACGCTTGAAGTGGCGCTTCACTGCCGCTGCTTTCTTGCGCTTGCGCTCGGCGGTGGGCTTCTCGTAGAACTCGCGTGCACGCAGGTCGGTCAGCAGGCCGAGTTTCTCGATGGTGCGCTTGAAGCGGCGCAATGCCACGTCGAATGGCTCGTTTTCTTTCACGCGTATCGTAGTCATGTATTGATTGAATCCAGATTGAGTGTGCTCGGGGCGGGGTGCAGGGCATCGAAGCGGAAGGTCCGGACTTCCACCTCGCGCAAGCAAATCACCACGAACCGTGTTTGCCAGCAAAGCCGCGCATTATAGACAGCCGATTCGGCGCTGGCAATGTGCCACCGCTCAGGCGCCGACCGCCTCGGTGTGGGGTGCAATCGCCCTGGCACACGCCGCCGCACTTGCCCAGGCCCACTGGAAGTTGTAGCCGCCCAGCCAACCGGTCACATCGACCACCTCGCCGATGAAGTGCAAGCCCGGCACCCGCTTGCTTTCCATCGTGGTCGAACTGAGCTCCCGGGTGTCGACACCGCCGGCGGTGACCTCGGCCTTGCGGTAGCCCTCGGTGCCGTTGGGCATCAGTTGCCATTGCTTCAGGCTGGCGGCGAGTGTGTACAGATCGCGGTCGCGCACTTCAGGCATGGTGCGGTCGGTGATGTCCGGGTGGGTGAGCAGCCAGGTATCCGCCAGGCGCCGCGGCAACCATTCGGCCAGCTCGTTGGACAGCTTGCGGCGCGAGCTTGCCTTGGCTGCGGTCAGCGCGTCCTGCAGATCGCGTTGTGGCGCCAGGTCCAGCACCAGCGGTGTGCCGGGTCGCCAGTAGGTCGAAATCTGCAGTACCGCCGGCCCGCTCAGGCCCCGGTGGGTGAACAGCAGGTCTTCGGTGAACTCGCCGCCGCTCTTGTCACGACCTTTGCCAAGGCCCTGGCCGGTGGACACGACCGCCTGCAGCGACAAGCCCGCGAGCGCCACGAAAGGCTGCCAAGCCGCGGCGTCGAAGGTCAGAGGCACCAGCGCCGGACGCGTCTCGACGATCGCATGGCCGAACTGCCGTGCCAGGCGGTGGCCGAAGTCGGTGGCGCCGATCTTCGGGATCGACAGGCCGCCTGTGGCGACGACCACGCGCGCACTGCGCACCGGCTCGCGGTCGGTGGCAATTTCGAAGCCAGCGGCCCCATGGATGACCGAATGCACCGCGCAAGGCTGCCAGCGCGTCACCGCCCCGGCGTCGCACTCGCGCAGCAGCATCGCGATGATGTCCTCGCTGGACTCGTCGCAAAACAGCTGGCCCTTGTGCTTCTCGTGGAAGGCGATGCGGTGCCGCTGCAGTAGCGCGATGAAATCGGCGGGCGTGTATCGGGCCAGCGCCGAGCGGCAGAACGCCGGGTTGGCCGACAGGAACTGCGCCGGCGTGGTGTCGCGGTTGGTGAAGTTGCAGCGACCGCCACCGGAGATGCGGATCTTTTCGGCGACCCGCTCGGCGTGGTCGATCAGCAGCACCCGCGCGCCCAACTGCCCCGCGATCGCCGCGCAATGCAGTCCGGCGGCGCCGGCGCCGATGATCACCGCGTCGAATTGCCGCATCGACGCGGATGATACGAGCGGCGAACTTCAATCGTCTGACAGGCACGCCCTACACGGTAGAACGGAACTTGCCTTGACCATTCACACGCAAGACGACTACCTGTTACTTAGTCTGACGAACAGGTAAACAACTGTCAGTGGCACGAGAATCGTGCCCATGGCGAGGAACAGCACGAACGAATACTCAGCGACATAGGCGATCGCGCGGCCGAATAGCCCACAACCGTAAACACCGTTCTCGCCGCCAAGCCCGCACCCCATCACCTGGACGGCGACTACCCAGCACAGCAGCGCGACAAAGCCCGGCAAACCCACTAAGAACGTGGCGTACAAAACATAAAGCTTTACGAACATCGACTGTTCGTGCGCGATGCTGGGTTCGGATGCTGCTGCGAGCAGCTGCGAATTCGCTGCGGGTACTGGTTCATCGGTAGGTGCAGGTTTAGTGAACAACCACTTCAAACCAACGACGATCAACGCCAATCCAACTGTCGCTTGCAACAGATTTAGGATATTGGACACCGAGGCATTGCCCCGCCAGACAGGTAACAGCATCGCTACGCCAATGCAAATTGCCGGTGCGGCTTTGATGAGTCGTGACATGTTCGCTATGTTCGATCTGCGGTTCTGTTCGGGTATCACCAACTCAATACATCAACCGATCGGGCCGGATGTCTCGCAGGATCGTTGTGGCGATCTCCTCGATCGACTTGTGCGTCGAGGACAACCAGGCAATGCCCGCCTTGCGCATCATCGTCTCGGCCGCGCGCACCTCGTAGCGGCAGTTGTCCAGCGAGGCGTATTTGCTGTCGGGCCGCCGCTCGGTGCGGATCTGGTTCAGCCGCACCGGATCGATGGTCAGGCCGAAACATTTCTTCTTGTAGGCCTCCAGGGCCGGCGGAATGTGGCCCCGATCAAAGTCCTCGGGGATCAACGGGCAGTTGGCCGCCTTGATGCCGTGCTGCATGGCGAGATACAGCGACGTCGGTGTCTTGCCGCTGCGGCTCACGCCGACCAGGATCACATCGGCCGAGGCCAGGTTCTTCGATGACTGGCCGTCGTCATGGTCGAGCGAGAAATTGATCGCCTCGATGCGGTCGGCGTACTCCTGGCTTTTCGATACATCGGCGAAGCGCCCCACGCGGTGGTTGGACTTGACACCGAACTCCGCCTCCAGCGGCTCGATGAAGGTGTTGAACAAGTCCAACACCAAACCGGTGCAGTGCGCTTTGACAATGGCCTGTACCGCCGGATCGATCAGCGTCACGAAGACGATGGGTTTGCTGCCTTCGACCTCGGCGGCGTGGTTGATCTCGCGCATCACCTGGTGCGCCTTGTCGACGGTGTCGATGAACGGTCGACGCACATGGTGCGGCCGGATCGAAAACTGGTTCAGGATCGAGTTGCCGAAGGTCTCGGCGGTGATGCCCGTGCCGTCGGAGACGAAAAAGACTGTGCGGTTCGACATGGAGGCCTGTCCTCTTGAGGGTAACCCTGGAGGTTATAGGGATTTCAACCGTAAACTCGGAACATCGCGACCATCGTATTTCCTGCGCTTGGCCGCACCAATTTTCTACCTGTCAGACGCCCCTTCATGCCTCCCACGTTCCAAGCGGTGGGCGGTTGCCCTTGAAGCATCGCTCGGGCCCCGCACGCGTCTCGCAGGTTGCACCAGTTTTTCACTTCACGGAGCTATTTCATGTCAACCCAGAACCTGGCGACCGCACTGGTCGTGCCGCTTGAGCATTTGAGGATGTCCGACGTCGAGACGGTGGGCGGCAAAAACGCCTCGCTCGGCGAAATGATCAGCCAACTGGCCGCGTCGGGCGTCCGCGTACCCGGTGGCTTCGCGACGACGGCGCATGCCTTTCGGCAGTTCCTCGCGCACAACGGCTTGGCCACGCGCATCGAGGCGCACCTGAAAACGCTGAACACCGACGACGTTCGGGCGCTCGCCGGTGCGGGCGCACAAATACGCCAGTGGATCGAAGACACGCCGTTCCCCGCCGAGCTCGACCTGGCCATACGCCACCATTTCGAGACGCTGACCGCTGGCAACCCCGGCGCGTCGTTCGCGGTGCGCTCATCGGCCACCGCGGAAGACCTACCCGATGCCAGCTTCGCCGGCCAGCAGGAAACCTTCTTGAACGTGGTCGGCATCGACGATGTGCTGCACAAGATGAAGGAGGTGTTCGCCAGCCTCTACAACGACCGGGCCATCAGCTACCGCGTGCACAAGGGCTACGCCCACGCCGAAGTGGCCTTGTCGGCCGGTGTGCAACGCATGGTGCGTTCCGACCTGGGCGCGGCCGGCGTGATGTTCACCATCGACACTGAAAGCGGCTTCAAGGACGTGGTGTTCATCACCTCCAGCTACGGACTCGGCGAAACGGTGGTGCAGGGTGCCGTGAACCCGGACGAGTTCTACGTCCACAAGCCGACGCTGCGGGCGGGCAAGCAGGCGATCATCCGCCGCAACCTGGGCTCGAAGCTGATCAAGATGGAGTTCGCGAGCGCCGCCGACCGCGCTGCGTCAGGCAAGCTGGTCACCACGGTGGACACCGCGCCCGAGCTGCGCAACCGCTATTCGCTGACCGACGCCGATGTGGCCGAGCTGGCGCAGTACGCGCTGATCATCGAGCAGCACTATGGCCGCCCGATGGACATCGAGTGGGGCAAGGATGGTGGCGACGGCAAGCTCTACATCCTGCAGGCGCGCCCCGAGACGGTGAAGAGCCAGTCCGAAGGCAAGCTCGAACAGCGCTACAAGCTGAAGTCGACCGGCACCGTGCTGGCCGAAGGCCGCGCGATCGGCCAGAAGATCGGTACCGGCCCGGTGCGCATCGTGCACAGCTTGGCCGACATGGACACGGTGCAGCCCGGCGACGTGCTGGTCGCCGACATGACCGACCCGAACTGGGAGCCGGTGATGAAGCGCGCCAGCGCGATCGTCACCAACCGCGGCGGACGCACCTGCCACGCGGCCATCATCGCGCGCGAACTCGGCGTGCCGGCAGTGGTCGGCTGCGGCGACGCCACCAGCACGTTGAAGGACGGCGCGCTGGTCACGGTGGTCTGCTCGGAGGGCGATACTGGCTACGTCTACGACGGCCTGCTGGACACCGAGGTCAGCGATGTGGTGCGCGCAGAGCTGCCCTACTGCCCGATCAAGATCATGATGAACGTGGGCAACCCGCAGCTCGCCTTCGATTTCGCGCAGATGCCCAACAGCGGCGTGGGTCTGGCGCGGCTCGAATTCATCATCAACAACAACATCGGCGTCCACCCGAAGGCGATCCTCGACTACCCGAACATCGACCTCGACCTGAAGAAGGCGGTCGAGTCGGTGGCGCGTGGCCATGCGTCGCCGCGGGCGTTCTATGTCGACAAGCTGGTCGAGGGCGTGGCCACCATCGCCGCGGCCTTCTGGCCGAAGCCAGTGATCGTGCGCCTCTCCGACTTCAAGAGCAATGAGTACCGCAAGCTCATCGGTGGCTCACGTTATGAGCCGGAAGAAGAGAACCCGATGCTTGGCTTCCGTGGTGCCTCGCGCTACGTCAGTGAGGAATTCGGCGAGGCCTTCGCCATGGAGTGCGAAGCGCTCAAGCGCGTGCGCAACGACATGGGCCTGCGCAACGTCGAGATCATGATCCCGTTCGTGCGCACGCTGGGCCAGGCCAAGCGCGTCACCGAGATGCTGGCCGAGCGCGGTCTGAAGCGCGCGGCCCTCGGCGGCACCGACGACCTGCGCGTGATCATGATGTGCGAAGTTCCCAGCAACGCGATCCTGGCCGAGCAGTTCCTCGAGTACTTCGACGGCATGTCGATCGGCTCGAACGACCTGACGCAGCTGACGCTCGGTCTGGACCGCGACTCCGGCATGGAGCTGCTGGCACGCGACTTCGACGAGCGCGACCCGGCCGTCAAGGCGATGATTTCGCGCACCATTGCGGCCTGTCGCGCAGTCGGCAAGTACGTCGGCATCTGCGGCCAGGGCCCGAGCGATCACCCTGACTTCGCCGACTGGCTGGCCGCCGAAGGCATCGTGTCGATCTCGCTGAACCCGGACACGGTTGTCGAGACCTGGCAACGGCTGGCCAAGCGCTGAGGCCTTTCAGGACAGGCCGGCGAACGGGAGCTTGTCGGCCCGATCGCTGGCCTCCTTTCCTGGCATCGCGGGTTGCTGCAATCGATGCAGCTCTTGCGCGGTGTTGGCGTTGATGAAAGCGGCTGCGTCATCGAACACCACCGTGGCGCAGAGGTGCAAAGCAGCCCAGCGCTCGACCTGGCGCTGACCGCTGGCGATGAAGTCGCTCAGGCTGTCTTTCAGGCTGCACGCCATCAGACAGAACACGGGCTGTACCTGCAGGCCATCACCATCGCGCGTCGCGGCCACCGCGATCTGCGCGTCCTTCGCGCTCAAGCCAGCCGCCAACCGCGCGACCAGATCGGTCGGAAAGTTCGGCGTGTCGCAGGGCACGGTGGCCAGATACGGCGTGATGCAGTGTTCCAGTCCCGCCAGAAAACCCGCCAGCGGCCCAGGGTGGTCGGCCATCGCATCGGCCCACACCGGCACGCCGAACGACGCGTAGGCATCGAGGTGGCGGTTGGCACTGATCATCACTGCGCCGACCTGCGGCGACAGCCTCTGCATCGCGTGCAGCGCGAGCGGAATGCCGAGGTGGCTCTGCAATCCCTTGTCGACCCCACCCATCCGACTGCCCCGGCCCCCGGCCAGGATGAGGCCGGTGATGTGTTCGGTGCGGATCATGAGTCGGCTAGATGCCGCACGATGACCGCCAACAAAGCGAAGGCCAAAGTAATAAGTCCCCAGACTACGAATCGGGCGCGTTGCACTTTGCCGCTCGCATCTAGCGCTCCTGGCAGAAGGGGTGCAACAAATGGCAGTAACTGCGTCCATGGCTCAGCAGAGGAGCGAAGTCCGCGAAGCATGCCGAAGGCGTACCAGATCGTCTTGGCGCACGAGAAGACTGCCCCGACAGAAGCAATGATGACTGTGACTGGTGCGATGAGATCTGTCATGACGCTTAACCGCCTATGTAATGCATCTCTACGCGGCGTGGCGCGGTTTCATCTAGGCCAGCCGCAGCGAGACCCCCCGTCGCCCGCAACTCCGAATACCGATCCCCGCGCTGCTGCCACACCAAGCCGATCGCGCTGGCCATCTCCAGATCACTCGCCCCGCCTCGCAGCAGCGTGCGCAGGTCGTGGCCGTGGGTGGCGAACAGGCACAGGAACAGCTTGCCTTCGGTGGACAACCGCGCGCGGTTGCAGTCGTGGCAGAAGGCTTGTGTGACGCTCGATATCACACCGATCTCGCCTGCACCGTCGCCGTAGCGCCAGCGCTGCGCGGTCTCGCCGGGCTCGTTGGCGGGCAACGGTTCGAGCGGGAACATGGCATCGATCCGCGCGATGACCTCGGCCG
The DNA here is from genome assembly GCA_021732645.1 of Rhizobacter sp. Taxonomy (GTDB): domain Bacteria; phylum Pseudomonadota; class Gammaproteobacteria; order Burkholderiales; family Burkholderiaceae_C; genus PBB1. The sequence goes on from JAKFUQ010000040.1 coordinate 13,831, forward strand.
ATGGCAGCACCTCGTCCATGCGCCAGCCGTTGCTGGCGCCCACGTCCATGTACTCGATGAAGCGCAGCACCACATTCGTGTGTCGAAAGTGCGCCGCCATCGGCAGGATCTCGCTGTCGTTGCTGCCGCGCTTGACTACCATGTTGACCTTGATCGGCCCGAGGCCCGCGCGCTCGGCGGCCTCGATGCCTTTGAGCACGTCGGCGACGGGGAAGTCCACGTCGTTCATGCGCCGGAACACCGCATCGTCGAGCGCATCGAGGCTCACGGTGACGCGTTGCAGGCCGGCATCGCGCAGCGCCTGCGCCTTTTTCGCCAGCAGCGAGGCGTTGGTGGTCAGGGTCAGGTCGATGGGTCGGCCGTCGGGCGTGCGCAGCCCACTCAGCAGGCGAACCAACTCCTCGATGCCCTTGCGCAGCAGCGGTTCACCACCGGTCAGCCGGATCTTGCGTACCCCATGAGCCGCGAACAGCCGCGCCAGCCGCGTGATTTCCTCAAAGCTCAGCAGCGAGCCCTGCGGCAGAAACTCATAGCTTGGGTCGAACACGGCTTTCGGCATGCAATAGCTGCAGCGAAAGTTGCAGCGGTCGGTGACCGAAATGCGCAGGTCGCGCAGGGGCCTGCCGAGGCTGTCGACCAGCATGCCGCTCGGTGCGATCGGCCGCGCTGGGATGGCCGGCACGGCCGATGCATAGCGTCGGTCGGCCACCGGAATCACTTTCTTGACCATGACCGGATTGTGATGGCCGAGCCCGTTACCGCGCATGGTGTGGCCGCCTGCCCCGCCTGCCCCGCCTGGCGACGCGCGGCTTTCGATCAGCGGTCGGTGCTGGCCTCGACGGCCGGCACCCCGTGGATCGCCGGGCCCGCGCGCCGTGCCCCGTTGTAGCGCTTGTTCCAGTAGGCGTAGCGCATGTCCTCGACGCGAACCGCACCGCCAGCCTGCGGCGAGTGGATGAACTTGCCGTCGCCCACGTAGATGCCCACGTGCGAGAAGGTGCGGCGCATGGTGTTGAAGAACACCAGGTCGCCCGGTCGCAGGTCGTTGCGGGCCACTTCCAGCAGCCCTGCCGCGTTTGCCTGTTGGTCAGCACGGCGTGGCAGCACCAGCCCGAGGCTCATCTCGAAAATGTGACGGGTGAAGCCGCTGCAGTCGAAGCCGGTGGCTTCACTGGTGCCACCCCAGCGGTAGGGCACCCCCAGAAAGTTCATGGCGGTGATGACCATGTCGGAGGTGCGGTCGCGCAACTGCTGGGCCAGGCTGGGTGGGTCGCTGCTGGCGGGTGCGGAATCCACCGCTGCGTCGATGGGCAACAGACCACGTTCGATCAGCAGGCGAGTCACCGCGTCATCGGGAGCATGGGGCGCGGCCAGTCCTGGCGACGACCACAGGCTGCTGCAGGCCATCGCGACGGTCAGCATCCATTGTCGGCAGCGCACCCCCTGGGGGCATGGGGTTCGTGCGCCGACGGCAAGGGGCTTCGTCATGCAGCGCAGGATAGGTGAGGCGCCAGGGGCGCGTCAATTGCGTTTCAATGGGGCTTGTGCGCGACGATTGCGCTTGCAACCTGATCAAAGGAACCTCCATGTTCAAGGCCCTGCTGCTTGAAAAGTCCGAAGCCGGTTTCAGCGCTGGCGTCACGTCGGTCAATGAGGCGCGCCTGCCCGAGGGCGACGTGCTGGCGGCCGTGTCGCACTCGACACTGAACTACAAGGACGGCTTGGCGATCACGCAGCGCGGGCCGGTGGTGCGGGCGTGGCCGATGGTGGCCGGCATCGACGGTGCGGGCACGGTGCTGGAAAGCAGCCACCCTCGGTGGTTGCCCGGCGACCGCTACATCCACAACGGCTGGGGCCTGGGCGAAACGCGCTGGGGCTGTCTGGCCGAGCGGGTGCGGCTCAAGGGCGACTGGTTGGTGAAGCTGCCCGAAGCATTTACGAGTCGCCAGGCGATGGCCCTCGGCACCGCCGGCTACACCGCGATGCTGTGCGTGCTGGCGCTCGAACGCCACGGCGTGAAGCCCGGTGACGGCGAGGTGTTGGTGACGGGCGCCACGGGCGGCGTGGGCAGTGTGGCCACGATGCTGCTGGCGAAGGCAGGGTACACCGTGGTCGCGGCCACCGGCAAGGTGGCCGAGGTCGATTACCTGAAGAAGTTGGGCGCGACCACGGTGATCGACCGCGCCGAGTTGTCGTCGCCAGGCAAGCCCTTGCAGAAGGAGCGCTGGGCTGCGGTGGTCGATGCGGTCGGCAGCCACACGCTGGCCAGTGCGCTGGCGCAGACGCGCTACAACGGTGTGGTCGCCGCCTGCGGGCTGGCACAGGGCGCAGACTTGCCCGCCACGGTGATGCCGTTCATCCTGCGCGGCGTGACGCTGGCCGGCGTCGAAAGCGTGGTCGTGCCGCTGGCCTTGCGCGAGCAGGCCTGGGCCCGGCTGGCACGCGACATCGACCTGACCCTGCTGGAAGCGATGGCCGAGGACATCACGCTCAATGATTGCGTGGCGCGTGCGACAGACTTGATCGACGGCAAGGTGCGCGGCCGGTTGGTCGTCAACATTGCCTGAGCCGGATCCCGATGAGCGCGGACGCAGACGCCGCGCCATCGAACAGAGGAGACACCCGATGACAAGCTACGCCGATTTCTACCAGCGCTCGCTCGTCGATCGCGATGCTTTCTGGGCCGAGCAGGCCGAGTTGATTGACTGGCACCGGCCGTTCGATCAGGTCTGCGACCACAGCAACCCGCCGTTCGCACGCTGGTTCGTCGGCGGGCTGACCAACCTGTGCCACAACGCGATCGATCGCCATCTGGCCGCGCGGGGCGATCAGGCGTCGCTGATCTGTGTCTCGACCGAAACCAACACCGAGCGCACCTACACCTACCGCGAACTGCATGCCGAAGTGCAGCGCATGGCCGTGATCCTGCTGTCGCTCGGCGTGCAGCAAGGCGACCGTGTGCTGATCTACATGCCGATGGTGGCGCAGGCGGTGTTCGCGATGCTGGCCTGTGCGCGCATCGGTGCCATTCACTCGGTGGTGTTCGGCGGGTTCGCCAGCGGCAGCCTCGCCAGCCGCATCGACGATGCGCAGCCAACGGTGATCGTGAGCGCCGATGCCGGCAGTCGCTCGGGCAAGGTGCTGCCGTACAAGCCTCTGCTCGACGAGGCGATCCGGCTGGCGGCACACCAACCGCAGAAGGTGTTGCTGGTCGATCGCGGGCTGAGCCCGATGGAACTCGTCCCCGGTCGCGACGTGTCCTACGAAGCGCTGTGTGAGCAGCACTTGGGTGCTGTCGTGCCCTGCACCTGGGTCGAGGCTACGCACCCCAGCTACACGCTGTACACCAGCGGCACCACCGGCAAGCCCAAGGGCGTGCAGCGCGACACCGGTGGCTACGCCGTGGCGATGGCGGCCAGCATCAAGCACATCTACTGTGCTCACCCGGGCGAAACGTTTTTCTGCGGCAGCGACATCGGCTGGGTCGTAGGCCACAGCTACATCGTCTACGCGCCGCTGATCAACGGCATGGCCACCATCCTCTACGAAGGCCTGCCGACGCGGCCAGATGCCGGCATCTGGTGGAAGCTGGTCGAGACCTACCGCGTCTCGGTGATGTTCACCTCGCCAACGGCCATCCGGGTGCTGAAGAAAGCCGATCCGAAACACCTGTCGCAATACGACCTGTCGTCGCTGCGCGCGCTGTTCCTGGCCGGCGAGCCGCTGGACGAGCCGACTGCGGCGTGGATTTCGAGTGCCTTGGGCAAACCCGTGATCGACAACTACTGGCAGACCGAAACCGGCTGGCCGATCCTCACCCTTGCCCACGGCGTCGAGCGTGCGCCGACCAAGCTCGGCAGCCCGGGCTTTGCCATGTACGGCTACGGCGTCAAGGTGATGGACGAACTGACCGGGCTGGAGCTGACCGCGCCGAATCAGAAGGGCGTCCTGGTCATCGACAGCCCGCTGCCACCGGGCTGCATGCAGACCCTCTGGCGCGACGACGAGCGCTACCTCAAGACCTACTGGAGCGGTGAAAAAGACAAGCTGGTCTACAACACCTTCGACTGGGGGCTGCGCGACGCCGATGGCTACTACTTCATCCTGGGCCGCACCGACGACGTGATCAACGTCGCCGGGCACCGCCTCGGCACGCGCGAGATCGAGGAGAGCATTTCCAGCCACCCGGCGGTGGCCGAAGTCGCGGTGGTCGGCGTTGCTGACGCACTGAAGGGGCAGGTCGCGATGGCGTTCGTTGTGCTGAAGGATGCATCGAAAGCCGCGACCGAGGCCGATGCCGCGCGGCTCGAAGCCGAGGTCATGAAGGTCGTCGACACCCAACTCGGCGCGCTGGCCCGGCCGGCCCGTGTGCGCTTCGTCAACGCGCTGCCGAAAACGCGTTCGGGCAAGCTCTTGCGCCGTGCGATCCAAGCGGTGTGCGAGCAGCGCGATCCGGGCGATCTGACGACGATGGACGATCCGGGGGCGTTGCAGCAGATCAAGGAACTGGTCGCGGTCTGACGATTGGCCGGTTAGTTCAGGCTTGTGCGCGGTGCTGCCGAGGGCGTGGGGTGACCGGCTCCGCTCATGTCACCCGGGCCGGGTCACTTCCCAATCGCTTCGGGTCAAACCGATCCGGTCCTCCTTCTTTACTTCGCTGCGCCGCTCACCCCACACCCTCGACAGCCAGCACTGCGGTTGCACACCGAGGAATTCAATCCCCGACCGCTTCGGTGACGGCAACGCTGCGGTGGGCCGCTGTGTGGAGTGAAGTGAAGGAGGAGGGCCGGCGGGACTTGAGCCGAAGCGAATGGCTGGTGAACCGGCCCGGAGGACATGAACGCAACACAGCGGCCCGCCGCAGCACTCACGCACTGAACTCTGACATTTGGATGTCTCCGATGGCGATTCCGCATCAGAGAACCTCAGACGCAAAGTCCGCCAGCCGTGAGCGCTCGCCGCGCGCCAAGGTCACATGGCCGCTGTGCGGCCAGCCCTTGAAGCGATCCACCGCGTAGGTCAGGCCCGAACTGCCTTCTGTCAAATACGGCGTGTCGATCTGCGCCAGGTTGCCCAGGCACACGATCTTGGTGCCCGGCCCAGCACGGGTGATCAGCGTCTTCATCTGCTTGGGCGTCAGGTTCTGCGCTTCGTCGATCAGCACGAACTTGTTCAGGAAGGTGCGCCCGCGCATGAAGTTCATGCTCTTGATCTTGATCTTGCTGCGCACCAGGTCGTTGGTGGCCGCGCGGCCCCATTCGCCGGCGCCGCCGTCGGTCTTGGCCAGCACTTCCAGGTTGTCATCCAGCGCGCCCATCCACGGGCTCATCTTTTCTTCTTCGGTGCCGGGCAGGAAGCCGATGTCTTCGCCCACCGGCACCGTCACGCGGGTGACGATGATCTCGGTGTAGCGGCGGTCGTCCATCACCTGGGAGAGGCCCGCGGCCAGCGTCATCAGTGTCTTGCCGGTGCCTGCGGTGCCGGTGAGGGTGATGAAGTCACAGTCCGGGTCCATCAGCAGGTTGAGGGCGAAGTTTTGTTCGCGGTTGCGTGCGGTCACGCCCCACACCGCGTTCTTGGTGTGGGTGTACTCGCGCAGCGTGCGCAGCACAGCGGTCTTGCCGGTGATCTCGGTGACCTTGGCGTGCAACGGCGCCGCGCCCGGCGCTTCAAGGTAGACAAACTGGTTGATCAGCAGCGCTGGCACCAAGGGCCCGCTGATCCTGTAATAGGTGAAGCCGCCCTGGTTCCAGCTTTCCATCGTCTTGCCATGGCGGTCCCAAAAATCAGGGGGCAGTTGCAGCACGCCGGTGTAGAGCAGGTCGCCGTCCTCTAGCGTCTTGTCGTTGAAATAGTCTTCGGCGGGCAGGCCGAGGGCGCGCGCCTTGATGCGCATGTTGATGTCTTTCGACACCAGCACCACCTCTTTAGGCGGGCTCAGCGCGGCCTGCTGGTCGCGCAAGGCCTGCACCACGCCGAGGATCTGGTTGTCGGCCTTGCCTTGCGGCAGCCCGGCGGGCAGGGTGACGTTGACCAGGTTGGTCTGGAAGAACAGCTTGCCCGCGGCCTCGCGGTGGCCGGTGTGCGCCAGGGGCAGGCCTTCACCCAACCCGTCCATCGAACCGTGGGCCTTGCGCGCGCTCATGTTGGCGGCCAGCGCGTCGAGGTCGCGGCTGACCTGGCGCGCGTTGCGGGCGACCTCGGTCATGCCTTTCTTGTGATCGTCGAGCTCTTCGAGCGTGATCATCGGCAGGTAGACATCGTGCTCGTCAAAGCGGAACAGGCTCATCGGGTCGTGCATCAACACGTTGGTGTCGAGCACGAACAGCTTGGCCGGGCCGCTGCCACGTGGCTTGGCAGGGCGTGCTTTGGGTTCCGGGCGTTTGCTGCTTGCGGGTGCTGCAGCGGCGCTGGGCGCCGGGCTTGCCGCTCGCGTCGGTGCGAGGGACACCGGGTCATACAGATTCAGCTCAGCGGCAGCAGCGACCTCGGCGTTGCCGCGTGGGGATCGCTTCGCCGGTTTGGCGGCAGCCTGGGATTCGAAATCGGTGACAGACAACAAAGAGGCACGTTTGGCAGGCGGCTTGGGCAGTGGCATGGGGCGGAGAGGTAGGAGGTGAAGCGACAGCGTATCGGAAAACGGCGAAAAACAAAAAAGCCGCACAGGGCGGTGTGCGGCTTTCGCAGGGGCAGGTCGGGGGTCAGACTTTTTCTCTGAGGGCCTGCGCGGCGGCAAGCACTTCCTCGACGTGACCAGCCACCTTCAAGCCGCGCCATTCGCCACGCAGCACGCCGCCGCCATCGATCAGGAACGTGCTGCGTTCGATGCCCTTGACCTTTTTGCCGTACATGATCTTGTTCTTGACCACGCC
>JAKFUQ010000084.1 GCA_021732645.1 Rhizobacter sp.
CACCAACGTTGCGCTGACCGACGACGGCGACGTCTGGTGGGAAGGCATGACCGACACTCCACCGGCGCACCTGATCGACTGGCAAGGCCGCGACTGGACACCTGCTATCGCCCAGGCAAACGGCGTGGGCGGAAAGCCAAGACCGGCTGCGCACCCGAACGCGCGTTTCACCGTGGCGGCGGGCAACAACCCGGTGCTCGACCCCGAGTGGGACAACGCGGCTGGGGTCGCGATCGACGCTTTCATCTTCGGTGGCCGCCGCTCGACCACCGTGCCGCTGGTGACACAAGCGCGCACCTGGGTCGAAGGCGTCTACATGGCCGCCACGATGGGCAGTGAAACCACCGCGGCCGCAGCCGGCCAGCAAGGCGTCGTGCGCCGCGACCCGTTCGCGATGCTGCCCTTCGCCGGCTACAACATGGCCGACCACTTCCAGCATTGGCTGAACATCGGCAACAAGCTGTCCGCCAGCGGTGCGCAGTTGCCGCAGATCTTCTGCGTCAACTGGTTCCGCAAGGGTGCCGATGGAAAGTTCGCCTGGCCGGGCTACGGCGACAACATGCGTGCGCTCGAATGGATGCTCGGTCGTGTCGACGGCAAAGCGGGCGGCGAAGACAACGTCTTCGGCGTCAGCCCACGCTACGACGACCTGTGCTGGGAGGGCCTCGACTTCACCCGCGAACAGTTCGCAAGCGTCACCCGCATCGACCGCGTGGCCTGGAAGCAGGAACTGGTCTTGCATGCAGAGCTGTTCAAGCAGCTCGAATACCATCTGCCGCAGGAACTGTCGGCCACGATGGCACGCATCGAGGAACGCCTCGCGGTCTGACGCTTGCGGGCTTCATCGACTGGGCTGCGACGGTGTCGCAGCCCATTTCTTTTTTCGTCTCTCCCTCTTCAAGGACCTGGCATGGCCAACATTCATTTCATCGGCGGCGAAAAAGGCGGCGTGGGCAAGTCGCTGGTGTCGCGCCTCGTCGCGCAGTACCTGATCGACAAGGAGCTGCCCTTCCTCGGCTTCGACACCGACCGCTCGCACGGCGCTCTGTTGCGCTTTTACTCAGGCTTTGCCTCGCCAGTGCTGGTCGACCGCTACGAGGCGCTCGACTCGATCATCGAAGCCGCCGTCGAGCAGCCCGATCGGCGCATCCTGGTCGATCTGGCTGCGCAGACGCACGACCCGCTGGTGAAATGGATGGACGAATCGGGCGTGCTCGACATGGCCGCCGAATCGGGCTTCACGATCACCTACTGGCATGTGATGGACTCGGGCCGCGATTCGGTGGACCTGCTGAAGAAGCTGCTCGACCGGTTCGGCGCACGCCTCAACTACGTGCTGGTGCGCAACCAGATGCGCGGCGACGACTTCGGCATGCTGGAGCAGTCGGGCGAGCAGGACCGGGCGACCGGCTTCGGCGCCCATGTGGTGTCGATCAAGCACCTGAGCGACAGCATCATCCAGAAGATCGATGCGTCGAGCAGCAGCTTCTGGGCGGCGCAGCACGATGCCGACAAGTCGCGAACCGGCCTGGGCATGATGGACCGCCAGCGCCTGAAGATGTGGCTGCGCGACGCCTACCAGCAGATCGGCACCGCGCCGGTCTGAGGCGGCTGGCAGAGTCGCACCGAAGCGCGCCGCTTTTTGCACGCATTTAATGGTGTTGAACAGACGTGCGCCGGCTGGATAGTCGTTACCTGACAAAGGGTTACCGTGGTTTTCATTGATTTGGTTAAGCGGCAACCCCCAGAGTTAAGCAGCAGTGCGTGCTGCATAAACTACTAGTTAGGCATCAAGAATGAGCCCAATCGGCGCAATCGTAATTGTCGTGCTCGGAATTGTCGCGCCATTCCTGACTATCGTTTGCCTTCCGCTTAGAGCGCTTTACCTCATAGTCAGCGGAAGGAACATCGTTCGAATAGCAATCGCGCTCTTGCTCGCCCCGTGGACATACTTCACAGTCCAAATTCTGAAGTTCGGCTATGTATCGGTGCAAGACAGGCCGGGCATGCCGGGATCAACAGGTCCCACCGTTGATCCACGTTACTGGCTACTCATCGGTGCAGCGTGGGTCGTAGTTGAGTTTGTTCACAGAGCACACTTGCAACGCTCTCTCGGGCGCGGCGCCGACGGTGAAAACAACCCAACTACCGAGTAAAACGTGATGCCTCTCAAGAAACTCCTTCCAAGTGATTGATTTGGAACGATGTTTTCAGGCCGGTTGCGCGATGGGGATCACCTGCATGCCGAGCTTGGCAGCGCGTTGGGACAGTGCACGCAGCACGCGCTCGCGATATCGCTCCTCGTAGTAATCCTGGCCCTGGTCGGTGTACTCCTCGCCCTTGGTCAGCATCGTGTAGATCAACCGAGCCAGCTTGTGGGCGGCGGCGGCGACGGCGCAAGGGTCAAGTCCATGCGTGAGCACATTCTGCGGAAGTACGCACCGAGTGCCGACTTGCTGTTGTGCAGTGCTGCGGCGGCCAGGCGCAAGGCCTGAGCGGCGCGATTGACGCGTTTGCGCATGCGTAGCCCGTAAGCTACACTTGCCGCATGCGCGTTGAGCAAACCGACGAGTACCGAAGCTGGATCGAAGGGCTGCGCGATAGAGCAGGACGTGCCCGAATCCTCGTGCGGGTCGATCGCCTGATCCACGGAAATCCCGGCTTGCAGCGGAACCTGACTGACGGTGTCTCGGAACTGAAGATCGACGTTGGTCCCGGCTACCGCGTGTACTACTCGCTGCGAGGCAGCGTCCTATTGCTCCTACTTGCGGGTGGCGACAAGTCGACGCAGGACAAAGACATCGCCTTGGCGGTGAAACTCACGCAACGTTTCAAGGAGTAGGAACACATGGCCAAGTCCCCTGCCTCCAAGTCGATCAAGTCGAAAACGAAGACAACCCCCTACGACGTCGCCGAGTACCTCAAGACGCCCGAGGATATGGCGGCTTACCTCGACGCGTGGCTCGACGAAGCACCTGACGATGCTGCGGGTATTGCTCGTGCGCTAGGCGACATTGCCCGCGCCAAAGGCATGACCCAAGTTGCCAAGGATGCGGGGCTGAGCAGAGAAAGTCTCTACCGCGCGCTCAGCGCCGACGGGAATCCGAGCTTCGCCACGGTGCTCAAGGTTGCTCGTGCGCTCGGAGTCAAGCTGCACGTAGAGGCAGCGTAGATCGCGCGTGCCAGTGAGGCCGAACCGTTCGCTCGAGCGAACGCCCACCGGTAAGAGGCGCTCAAAGTACAGAGCAGATCAGCGCACCACACTAGTTCCCGTTGCGCGGATCGGGTCGGTTGACGCGGTTGTTGTCGCGGTTGCCCCGGTCGGGGCGATCTGGCCGGTCGCCACGGTCATTGCGCGCCGCTCCACCGTAGCGCCCGTCACCGGAGCGGTCCATCGGCTGGCGAACTATTTCGTTCGCACGGCTTCGCCGGTCGTCTTCCCTCGCCGCGGGGCTAACCACGGGTGCTGGTACTTGTGCGGGTGCGATCACGACCGGGGCGGCCTGAACCGGCCGGTTGGCTCCCTCGCCCCGCCGCCGGTCGCCCCGTTCGTCCGGTCGGCCGCGATCGCGGCGGTCTGGCCGGGCATCGTCCGGCCGACCGTCGACGCGAGGTGGCGGGCTCGAACCTCGCTCGAATCCGCCTCGATCGACACGCGGCTGCGGTGGCGCATAGGCAGGTCGATCATCGCGGCCCCGACCGTGGTCACGGTCCGAACGTTGCGGCCGGTGCCACTCCCGCTCGTGGTGACGGTGGCTGCGGTACGTGGGCACATACCGATCACGTGGGCTCAGCGGGTACCAGTTGCGCCTGCCGCCCCCACCGATCGAAATGTTGATGTTGACGCCAGGCCGATACACCGGCGGCCCGCCGACCCAGCCCACCAGCGCTGGCGAATAGACCGGCCGTGCCACGTAGCGCCCGGGCGACCAGGCCCAGAACGGCCCGCGTTGCACCCAGCGGCCGTAGTGGAAGGGCGCAAAGCCCCAGGGCGACACATCGACCCAGGTCCAGCCCCAGGGCTGCACCCAGGCCCAACGGCCGGTGGTGTATGGCGCCCAGCCAGCGGCCACCCCGATCGGTATCCACAGCGGGCCGTAATCCGCGTCTTCTTCCCAGCGGCCATAGCGGTCGAGCTCTTCGGCACCGGTCATCTCGGGTGACACATAGCGCTGCGAAATCGAGGCCTCGCGCTCACTGCGGTCGCGTTCCTGGTTCCAGGCCGCAAAGGCATCGCGTTTCGGCTCGATGATGGCGTACTGCGCACGGCCGTTGCCATCGAACAAGAACTCGGCGCGCTGGCCGCTTTCGATCGTCAGCGCCTGCTGCTGACCGTCGTAGAAGAGTTGTCCGTTCAACGCAGTGGCTTGGGTGCGGCTGCCGATCCGGTCGAAGCGGTAGGTGCCCGGGCGGTCGGTGCGGAAACGCCCTTCGGCGGTGACCAGTTCGAACTGCTGCGCCAGTTCGCCATCGCGCAGTTGCACCTGGGAGGCGCCGCGGTGCAGTTGCAACTGCAGGAGGTCATCGTCAAGGCGCAGCACTTCGAGCTCGGTGTCACCATCGAGCCGCACCACGGTCGAGCCGACGCGCACCTCGGCATGCGCCGATCGGTCGGTGGCCAGGCGATCACGACCGGTCAAGGGCCGGTTGCGCTCGGCAGTGACCCATTCCCGCTGCTCGGGGTCGAAGAGCCAGACCTGCCTGTGGACTGCCGACAAGCGACCGGCGCGGCTGGGCGCGGCGCCGACGTCGTTGTCCAGGGTGGACACGGTGTAGCCATCGTCATCGCCAGCGCCGACGGGCTGGGCGGCCACCGGCGTGGAGGTGGCGAGCCACGCAGCACACAGCAAAGGGGCTGCAAGCAGGAACTTGGTCGCGTGGGAGGGATAAGGAGTCATGCCTGGTCAACGCGCCGTCAGCGCAGCACGCCGACAAAGGCAAACGGCGGCAACACAGCTTTACACACAGTGCAACGGCGGCTCAGTCATCCCCCTGGCCCACCTGGTCGGGAAACAGCACCTCGGTGTAGCCAAACCGCCTGAAATCGCGCACCCGCATCGGGTACAGCACACCGATCAGGTGATCGCATTCGTGCTGCACCACCCGCGCATGGAAGCCAGTGGCCTCGCGCTCGATGGGCTCGCCGCAAGGGTCGAATCCGCTGTAGCGGATGTGCGCCACCCGGGGCACCACGCCGCGCAGACCGGGCACCGACAGGCAGCCCTCCCAGCCTTCTTCCTCGACATCGCCGATGTGCACGATCTTCGGGTTGATCAGCACCGTCTGCGGCACTGCCTCGGCATCGGGGTAGCGTGTGTTGTGCTCGAAGCCGAAGATCACCACCGCCAGATCGACGCCGATCTGCGGCGCGGCCAGCCCGGCGCCATCGGCGGCGTGCATGGTGTCGAACAGGTCGCTGACCAGCACATCAAGCTCCCGCGTGTTGAACGCCGTGACCGGTTGCGCCACCCGCAGCAGCCGAGGGTCGCCCATCTTCAAAATTTCGCGCACCGCCATCGCCGTCTCCTCAGTCAAACCGCCGCCATCATGAACCCGATCCCGGCGCAGCGTGACGAGACCACTCAGCTGCGCAGCGGCAGCTTCACAGCGATTCCACGAATCGGACCAGGGCGGCACGGTCTTTCGCGCTCATGGCAATGACCTTGTGCTGGCTGTCGCGGGCCTCGCCGCCATGCCAGAGGATCGCCTCCATCACACCGTTGGCGCGCCCATCGTGCAGCAGACGGGTGTGTCCATTGACGCCGTGGATCAAGCCGATGCCCCACAGCGGCGGCGTTTTCCACTGGCGCCCGCTGGCAGCGAAATCGGGACGCCCGTCGGCGAGGTCTGCGCCCATGTCGTGCAGCAGCAGATCGGTGTAGGGCCAGATCGTCTGGCCTGCCAGCGCCTGGCTGCTCAGCGCGGCGTCAGGGGCGCTGCCGGTGACGTAAGACGGTCGGTGACATGCAGAACATTCGGCCTGGGCAAACAAGGCCTGACCACGCAGAACCTCCGGGGCGCGGGCGTTGCGCCGCGCAGGTGGCGCGAGCGTGGCCTGATAGAACACCACGTTGCCCAGCGTCGTGTCGTCAATTTCCGGGGCGTCGCCGACGTCAGCGTGCGGCGCCGACAGGCAGTCGATCTGGGTCGGTGTGCAGGTCTGTGTGGGAAACAGCGAACTGGTGATGCCGATGTCGCCGCGAAACGCCGAAGCCGTCTGGTGCATGAGGCTGGCCACATTGGCTTTCCAGCCAAAGCGACCAAGCATCAGTTGCTGTGCATGGGCGTCCCACACACGGTTCGGCACACCGCGGATCGGGCCCGTGCGTTGGGCCTGGTCCTGGGCGTTGCGAAGGATCTCGTGTTCCGGGATCGCCTCGATCAGCCCCACGCCGATGAGCTGCGGCGCCAGGCGCGGGCTCACCATCACCCCGCGTGCCATCGGGCCGTAGGCCAGCTTCCTGAAGCTGTAGGTCGGCCGGTGGAGCGTGTATCGCGACCCGTCGGCGTAGCGCCCGTGCACGGGTTGATGGCGTATGACCACCTCGCCCTCGGCCCGCACCCCCTGGATGGCGGCGTTGGAGAACTGCTCGCCATAGACCGGTTCAGCGCGCACGCCGGTGGTGGGCTCGGCCGCGCCAGGAATCGACAACCGCATCAGCAAGGCCACCGGCTGCTCGGCCGTGCCGCCGGCAGCCGCTGGCGGCGCACCCCGGCCATCATGCGGGTGACAGCCGCCGCAGCTGCGGGCAATGAAATGCGGGCCCAGACCGTCGCGCGCGGTGGTCGACGCCGGGGCCTGCACCCAGTTGCGTATGAAAAATGAATTGCCCACGAAGAAGCGGCCGTTCTCGCCGTCGCTCAGGTTGGCCGCAGGGAATGAGAACGCCATGCGGCCATCGGCGAACACGGTCGTGTCGCCGCCTGGCTTCTCCCCCAGCGCGGCGGGCAACGATTGCGCCTTCGGGCCCGCCGCCCAGAAGCCGAGCGCCACACAGCTCAGGAAACCAGCCGCTTTGAGCAGGCTTGTCGCAGTCGGCACGGGCGTCAGAACCCCAGGGTCGCGCGCAGCCCGAAGACGGCCACATTCGGTGCCCGGCCATCGCCACCCGGTCGCCGGATCCATTGGAAATCGGGGCTGATCGCCAACTGGTCGTGGACGGTCAAGCGGTAGTACACCTCGGCCACGCTCTCCTGGCCCGATGACCGAAAGCCGACCAGCGAAGGGTCGGCACCGGTGGCGCGGCGCCACGCACTGCTGGCATCGAGCGAGGCAAACGCAAGGCCCACCGCATCGCGGTGGCGACCCCACAGGCGGCCACCATGCTCCACCCCGAGCGTGAGCGCCCGGTCGAACGGGCCGTGTCCGACGGTGCGCTGGCCGTAGCGGCCGAACAGGTTCCACTCGGCGCCCAAGCGCTGGTCGACCGACAGGCCGAACCCGGAGTGGCGCTGCGGCGTGCTGTCGTCGAAACCGGTGGTGCGGCCATTGGTCCAGGCGTACAGGCGGTAATTGCCGCGCGCTTCGCCGTTGATCTGCTTGGGCGCGAAATCGACCTGTGCGATCACCAGTGGTTTGCCCGCGCTGCCATTGAACTGTGAGCCGTCGCCGCCCGCCGCGAACACGCCCATCGAGGCGCCAACGGTGTAGTTGTCGCTTTCATGGATGTACGCCGCCCGCACACCGGGGGCGAAGCCGAAGGCATCGGCACCGATGTCGCCGCCCGAGTCGAGCAGCGGGTTGTGGACGAACACGTTGTTGAGAAAGGTCACCGACTCGTCGTCGGCGGCGGTGTTCTGGTCGAAAAATGCAAACAGATCGAGCTTGCCCAGCGTCAGCTCGGCGCGGGTGCCGAGTTGATCATTCAAGCGACCGTTGTCCAGCGGCAGGACGAGTTGATAGTAGGCCTGCGCGACCACGGCGTAAGTCTCCTGCGAGCCCGCCCCCGCCTCGAAGGTGGTGGAGTTGACCGCCCCCGTGAACGTGGGCCGCAGCGCGACGCCACCGCCCTGACCGAAGCGGATCTGTCCCACGAGCGTGCTGTTGGCGCTGCCGATCGCACCCGCAGGCAGGGTCACCCCCACGTCACCTCGAAAACTGAAACGTCCGGCACTGCCGCTTTCGCCGCCTTTGCGATTGACATGCTGGAAAACGCCGACCAGCCCCAGGTCGAACTGCGGGCCGTCATCGCCGCCTTCGAAGTCGGGCACCAGCGGACGCGCCAGCGCTTGCACCTGCTGCGCGAGGGCCTGCGTCTTGCGCTCGACCGTTTGCAAACGCGTGTCGTTGGTACTGGCGTTCGCACTGCCGCTGGCCGCGGCTGTCGCAGTGTTCGCAGGGGCAGACGGCGAGGCGAGCGTTGCGGCGCCCTTCGAAAGCTCTTCAACCCGTTTTTCCAGCGACTTGTTGCGCGCTTCGAGCTGCTGCATGCGGTCGAGCAGTGTTTGCATTTGTGCGGCCATGGCCTTGTCGGCGGCGCTGTCGGCAGCGGTCGCGGCCACGGGCATCAAGCCGAGCACCACACTGGCAGTGACCAGAGACCAGCGCACGCACGCTGGCTTCAGTTGGGGGATGACGGGCATCGAGGGGCTCCGGAAGGTTGATGCAGGGAACAACAATGTCAGTAGTATTAGCAATGATTCGCATTATGATACTTAACAAATGCGCGATGTCCAAGGCGTTGCACAGCGTTGTGTTTCGTCCTTCGCTGCATCGCCCTGGCTTCAATAATCAAAACCTGCCCCGCCTCTGGAGCGCCTCGCCATGAACAAACGCCATTTCCTGCAAACCCTCACGCTGCCCCTGCTCGCTGCCACCGTGCCCGCGTTGCGCGCACAGACGATCGACGCCGCCGCCGTCGCCCGCGCCTATGCGGCACTGGTGTACGCCAACTACGAAGACGTGCTGGAGAGCGCGCTGCAACTGCAAGCCAGCGTCGACGCCTTGACCTCGCAGCCCACGCAGGCCGCCCTGGATGACGCCCGCAAGGCCTGGCTTGCCGCGCGCGAGTGGTACGGGCAGACCGAGGCGTACCGCTTCTACAGCGGCCCCATCGATGACGAGAATGGCCCGGAAGGCCGGATCAACGCGTGGCCGATCGACGAGTCGTACATCGATTACGTGAAGGGTCGCGCCACGTCGGGGCTGATCAACACCCGCCGCGTGCTCATCACCAAATCGAGCATCGCCCAGTACAACGCACGTGGCGGTGAAGAAAACATCGCCGCTGGCTGGCACGCGATCGAGTTCTTGCTGTGGGGTCAGGACCTGAGCCCCGACGCCGCCGGCAACCGACCCATAGCCGACTACCTCGACGGCAAGACCGCCAATGCCGACCGGCGCCGCACCTACCTAAGCACCGTGACCGAGTTGCTGGTCGATGACCTGCGCTACCTGGTCGGCGCGTGGACGCCCGGCGCCAGAAACTACCGCGAGCGTTTCGAGCGCGGCGGCCTGGATTCGGTGCGCAAGATGATTGTCGGTATCGCCTCGATGTCGCGCGGTGAACTGGCCGGCGAGCGCATGGAAGTGGCGCTCAACAACCAGGATCAGGAAGACGAACATTCCTGCTTTTCCGACAACACGCACCGCGACATCGTCACCAACGCCTTGGGCGTCGAGAACGTGTGGCTGGGCAGGTACCGGCGCTTGGATGGCAGCACCCTGCAGGGTGCGTCACTGCGCGAGCTGGTGGCCACGAAGAACGCGGGCCTGGCCGAGCGCACCACGCGCGACATTGCGGCGTCGGTCGGGGCGGCACAGCTCATCAAGGCACCGTTCGACCGCGAGATCATCGATGCGGGCGACACCGCGGGCCGCCAGCGGGTGCGCGCCACCATCGACAGCTTGTTGCTCCAGACAAAAGCGCTGACCGAGGCCGCCACCGCCATCGGCATTGCTCGGCTGGCCCAGGGGTGATGCGCAGCATGACCTCGTATTGAACGCCACCACCGAACTGTCCCCCAGGGCCGCCGCCGGTGTGGCGGGCGTGCTGTGCATCGCCGGCGCCACCGCCTGCGGCAAGACCGCGGCGGCACTGGCGGTAGCGCAGGCGCTGGCGGCCCAGCAGCCGCCACGGCCGGTCGAGATCATCAGCGTGGATTCGGCGCTGGTCTACCGCGGCATGGACATCGGCACCGCCAAGCCCAGCGCCGCCGAGCGCGCCGCGGTGCCGCACCACCTGATCGATGTCATCGATGCGGCCGATTCGTATTCGGCGGCGCGATTTGTGGGTGATGCGCAGCGGCTGATCGGTGACATCTGTTCACGCGGCCACCTGCCCTTGCTGGTCGGCGGCACGATGCTGTATTTCAAGGCGCTGTTCGAAGGGCTGGACGCGATGCCCGCGGCCGACCGCGCCGTGCGCGCCGCCCTCGACAAACAATGCGAGCGCGAAGGCCTGCATGCGCTGTACCGCGAGCTCAAGCGCGTCGACCCGGTCACCGCCGCACGCCTGCCGCCGGGCGACCGGCAGCGCATCCAGCGCGCGCTCGAAGTGCACCGCGTCAGTGGTCTGCCCTTGTCGTCGTTCCATCACCCGAAAGCCGCCGTGGCGCTGCCGCCGCTGATCTCGCTGGAGCCCAGCGACCGCGCCTGGCTGCACCAGCGCATCGAAGCGCGTTTCGCGCAGATGCTCGATGCTGGCCTGGTCGACGAGGTGCACGCGTTGATGCAGCGCGGCGACCTGCACGCCGACCTGCCTTCCATGCGCTGCGTCGGCTACCGGCAGACCTGGGAGGCGCTCGAAGCCGACGACCTGAGCGAGCTGCCCGAACGCGGCATCGCCGCCACGCGTCAGCTGGCGAAGCGCCAGCTGACCTGGCTGCGCAGCATGCCGCAGCGCAGCGTGGTGGCCTGCGATGCGCCCGACGCGCAGGCGCAGGTGGTGGCCATGGCGTTGAAATTCGCCAGCACGCTGAACCCGGCCACGGCCTGAGCCAGCGACGACCGCGCTTCAGCGCGGCAAGCGTTTGCCGCTGGTCATCGCCACCGTCACCCTGACCCCTGTGGTGGGGTCGCCAGACGCACCCAAGGCCACGACCGCGACGTTCGAGGCCTGGGCGCCGTGGCCTACGAGGTAGTCGCGCACACTGGCGGCGCGCTCGGTGGCCAGCGCCGTGCCCTTGCTCGTGGAGTCCCCCGTAGCGGCGACGGTCCACGCGCCGCCGCGGGTGGCCGGGCTGCCCGCCAGCCGTTCGAGCAAAGCCCCCAGCGGGGGTTTGACCATCGCACGTGACGGGTTGAAGCAGAACTTCAGCGGCACCTCGGCGCGCAAACGGCCATCGTGATCGATCGCCAGCACCACGGGCGTCCCGTCGAACAGCATGGCCAGCCGCTGGCGTTCTTGCGCCAGCGTGGGTGGGGGCGCCGAGGCCGACGACCGCAGCGACGGGCTGGCGCAGGCGACCAGCAACCCCACGAGCGCGATCACCCCGACGCGGCTCGCCCAGCGCAGGCACGGGTGGTGCGCGCTGGGCGCAGGGGGGTCACCCACAGGTTCACGGTCCATGCGTTTCACTGTATCGCGCCGCTCGACGAGCACCGCATCGCGATGGCGACAAGGCGTAACCGCACCGCTGTACTGCAGGGACATGCAAAGGCGTCGCCGACGCAGGCGTTCACTGCCCCGACAATCGCGCCGCTCTCACCATGTCGTCCTCCTTGCCACCCCCGCCCTTGCTCGATGTCCGCGCGCTGACCAAGCGCTATGGCGGCGAGCCGGTGTTCGCGAATGTCGATCTGCAGGTGCAGCGCGGCGAGTTCGTCGCGATCCTCGGTGAATCGGGGGTCGGCAAATCGACGCTGCTGAACTGCATCGCCGGGCTGGACACGGTGCAGGCCGGATCGGTGCACATCGTCGGCACACACATCACCGCGCTCGGTGAAGCGGCACAGGCGCTGTTTCGCCGCGCGCACCTGGGCTTCGTGTTCCAGGCCTTTCATGTGCTGCCGCACCTGAGCGTGGCACACAACGTGGGTTTGCCGCTGCTGTTGCAGGGCCAACCCGATGCGGCGCGGGTGCACGAGGTGCTCAAGGCGGTCGGCCTCGATGCGCTGGCCGACCGGCTGCCGCAGACCTTGTCCGGCGGGCAGTTGCAGCGCGTCGCGATCGCGCGGGCGCTGGTGCACCGGCCGGCACTGATCCTGGCCGACGAGCCGACCGGCAACCTCGACCCGGCCACCGCCGACAAGGTGATGGACCTGCTGTCAGCGCAAGTGCGCCAGCACGGCGCGGCCTGCGTGCTGGTCACGCACTCGCGTGCCGCCGCAGCGCGGGCCGACCGTGTGCTGACCTTGACCGCCCACGGCATGGTGACGATCGACGAGCCCACGCCCGGCTGAGCCCATGCTCGCGCTGCTGACGCACCTGACCTGGCCCGAGTGGCGGCACCACCCGTGGCGGCAAGCCGCAGCGCTGCTGGCGGTGACGCTGGGCGTGGCGCTGGCGTTCTCGGTGCAGCTGATCAACCAGTCCGCGCTCGGTGAATTCAGCGCCGCGGTGCGCGCTGTCAACGGCCAGCCGGACTTCGAATTGCGCGGCCAGCGCGGTGGGTTCGACGAGGCGCTGTATGCGCGCTTCGCAAAGCATCCCGACATCGCGCTGGCGAGCCCGGTGGTCGAGGTCGAAACGCAGGCACTGACGACTGACGATCAGGGCGCGGCGAAGCCGGTGCCGCTGCGTGTGCTGGGCATCGACGCACTGGTCGCTGCGCCGATGTCACCGGCGCTGTTACCGAAGCTGTCCACTTCAGACAAAGCGAATGAGCCCGATCGCCTGGGCCTGTTCGACCCCGACGCCGTGGCCTTGAACGCCGCGGCACGTCTGCGGCTGGGAGCCATCGACACCCTGCGCCTGCAGACACCGAACGGCATCGCCACGCTGCGCGTGCACGGCAGTGTCTCGGCCGGCGGCCCGCCGCTCGCGGTGATGGACATCGCCGGTGCGCAGGCGCAGTTCGGCATGCTGGGCCACCTCAGCCGCATCGACGTGCGCCTGAAGCCGGGCGCTGATCGCGAGCAGGTCGTCGCCTCGCTGCGCCTGCAGGACTTTGCTGCGCAAGGCGTGCGCGCCACGACGCCGGACGAAGCGGCCCAAAGGGTGTCGAACGTGTCGCGCGCCTACCGCGTCAACCTGACGGTGCTGGCACTGGTGGCGCTGTTCACCGGCGCCTTCCTGGTGTTTTCGATCCTGTCGCTGTCGGTCGCCCAGCGGCAGCCGCAGTTCGCATTGCTCGGTGTGCTGGGCCTGGGCGCGGCGCAGCGGCTGCGGCTGGTGCTGGCCGAATCGGCCGTGCTGGGCGTGGTGGGCAGCGTGCTCGGGCTGGCGCTCGGCACGGCCCTCGCCGCGGCCGCGTTGAAGTTGCTGGCAGGCGACCTTGGTGGCGGCTACTTTCCCGGTGTCGCACCGACCTTGCATTTCAGCGTTCCGGCCGCGCTGGCTTACGGCGCGCTGGGCGTGGCAGCGGCAATGGTCGGCGGCTGGCTGCCGGCCCGCGAGGCACAGCGGCTGGCACCGGCCCAGGCGCTGAAGGGGCTGGGGGACGACGCAAGAGACACCAGCGCGCCATGGCTCGGGCCGGTGTTGATCGCAGCCGCCCTCGCGCTGCTGTTCGTGCCGCCGGTGTTCGACATCCCACTCGCGGCCTATGGGTCGGTCGCGCTGCTGCTGCTCGGCGGCATCGTCTGCGTGCCGGGCGGCGTGGGGCTGCTGCTGCGCGCGATCGCGCCGCCACAGCAGGCGCTGGCGCTGCTGGCGGTCGAACGCGCACGGCACCAGCGCCGCACCGCCACCGTGGCGGTGGCCGGCGTGGTCGCGAGCCTCGCGCTCTCGGTGGCGCTGACGGTGATGGTGGCCAGCTTCCGCGACTCGATCACCACCTGGCTCGACACCGTGCTGCCGGCCGATCTGTATGCACGCGCCGGCGCCTCGACCGGCGGCAGCGACGTGATCACGCTCGCGCCCGGCTGGGTGGCGGACGCTGGCCGTGTCGACGGCGTCGCACGCATCGAGACGCTGCGGGTGTCGTCGGTGCAGATCGACGCGGCGCAGCCTGCGGTGGCCTTGATCGCGCGGCCGCTGGCCGATGCGGCGCGGTCGCTGCCGCTGCCACTGGTCGGTGAGCTGGTCGCGCTGCCGGCAGGTGAGACGGCAGCCTATGTCAGCGAGGCGATGGTGACGCTGTACGGCGCAGCGGCCGGCACGCGGCTGGCGCTGCCCTTGCCGAATGGGCAACGAGCGACGGTGTTCGTGCGCGGCGTGTGGCGCGACTATGCGCGGCAGCACGGCGCGGTCGTGCTGGCCACCGACGACTGGCTAAGGCTCACCGGCGACACGCGCATCAACGACCTCGCGCTGTGGCTGCAACCCGGCGCGGACGCGACGGCCGTGCAGCAGCAACTGCGCGCACTCGCCTCCCGCCACGGCATGGACGGCGAGCTGATCGAGTTCGCCTCGGCGGGCGAGATCCGCTCGATCTCGCTGCGGGTTTTCGACCGCAGCTTCGCCGTCACCTACTGGCTGCAGGGCGTGGCGATCGCGATCGGGCTGTTCGGCATTGCGGCCAGTTTTTCAGCGCAGGTGCTGGCGCGCCGCAAAGAATTCGGCCTGCTCGCCCACCTGGGGCTGACGCGGCGCCAGGTGCTCACCGTGGTGACCGCCGAGGGCGCGGTGTGGACGGCAGCCGGTGCGCTGCTCGGCCTGGCACTCGGCATCGCGGTCAGCGTCGTGCTCGTGAAGGTCGTCAATCCGCAGAGCTTTCACTGGACGATGGACCTGATGCTCCCGCAGATGCGGCTGGCCGCGCTGTGCGCGGCGGTGATCGCCGCGGGAACCTTGACCGCCGGCCTTGCTGCGCGGCGGGCCGCCGGCCGCGACATGGCGCTGGCGGTCAAGGAAGATTGGTAAGAGGTGCGATGAGTGAGGGAGTGCTGCGGCGGGCCGCTGTGTTGCGTTCATGTCACCCGGGCCGGAAAAGACCCGGGCCTCCTTCTTTACTTCACTCCACACAGCGGCCCACCGCAGCGCTCCGACAACCACTGAGACGTTCTGGGGTTTGGGATACCGTGGTGTGCGACAACTGTGTCGGCTGCCGAGGGCGTGGGGTGACCGGCGCAGCGAAGTAAAGAAGGAGGGCCGGATCGGTCTTGCCTGAAGCGTTTGGGCGTTGACCCGGCCCGGGTGAGATGAGCGGAGCCGGTTACCCCACGCCCTCGGCAGCACCGCCAATACGACCCACTGCCGCGCCAGAGTCACAACACAGCCGGCTTCAAGGCGGCGCAGTGAAGAGCTTGGCCGCGCGGCCCTTCAGTTCGAGCAGCTCGCTCGGCGTCACCGAGTACTTGCCGGTCAGCACATCGACATCGACGCGGAATTCGATTTCCTTGCCGCGGTGCGACAACGTGCCCGAGGTGAACTCGTAGGCCGCATCGTCCGCTGGCAAGCCCTGCAGGTCGATGTCGTGATCGTCGTACTGGATCGAACGGATCTCGCCACTGGCCAGGTCCAGCGTTCCCGTGGACTTGATGATCGACTCGGTCAACTCATCGAACAGCGTGATCGGCACCATCAGATTCAAAATCAACTCCCCGGGGCACATGACAATTCGCCTGCCGCAAAGTGCAGTCCGACCAGACCGCCTTGCGAGGCGCGCCACCATTGTCGTCGCTTCGACGCCGATGCTGGTGCGATGACAGACTGCTCACTCTCTGCGAACACGCCCACCCCTGATGGCACAAATCACCTACACCTTGAAAGAAGCCGTGCACGGCGAAATGTGGATCAAGAAGAGTCAGTTCATCACCTGTGTGCAACCCGTCGCCGGCCGTGCCGAGGCCGTGGCGCTCGTCAACGATTTGTGGGCCTTGCACCCGGAGGCCACGCACATCTGCTGGGCGCTGATGGCCGGTGGCGAATCGGCCGCGGTTGACGACGGTGAGCCCGGCGGCACCGCCGGCCGGCCGATGATGGAGGTGCTGCGCCATCAGGGCCTGGAAGGCGTGCTGGCCACGGTGGTGCGCTATTTCGGCGGCATCAAGCTGGGCGCGGGTGGCCTGGTTCGCGCCTACAACGGCGCCGTCGCGCAGGCACTGATCGGCGCCGAGAAGGTGCCGCTGGTGCGGCGCAAGACCCTGCAATGCCGCGTACCCTATGCGATGGAAGGACTGCTGCGCCGAGAGATCCAGACGGGTGGCCACACGTTGCAGGAGATCGCGCATGGCGACGATGTCGAGATGGCCATCAGCGTGGCCGAGGCGCTGGCCGGCGACTTCGTGCTTCGCATCAGTGATCTCTGCCAGGGCCAGGCGCGCTGGGGATCAGCGGACAGCCCACTCACACCGTGAAAGCGGTTTGCGCCAGGAATCGGGCCGCATCGCCCAGCACGAACAGATTCGGTGACTGACTGGCCGGCAGCGCGGCCCTGATGCGTGCGTGAAAGTTGCCATAGGTGCCGGTGTAGGCGCCGTGGTTCCACACCTTCAGCAGCTGCTCGGTGAACGCACCGTTGTGCTCACCGTCCAGAGAGGTCTGGTTGTCCTGGCAGCCCGAGATCAGGATCACGGCGGCTGCAAACCGGCCCACCACCGCAGCGGCCTGCCCCACCGCTCCCACCTGAGACAGCGCCGCGTCCGGATCGACGATGCGGCCGCCCGCGGCCTTCACCACATCCTTCTGCAGCTGATCGTAAAAGGCGTGGTGGGCGTCGTAGACGCGCCTTGCCACGACATCAGGCATCGCCTTGCTGCGAAACCCCGGCGGTATCGCCGGCGGCAGCGCACGTGTGACGGTGCCGCTGTGGCAGCTGTCGGACAGCACCAAAATGCGCACGCCTTTGGCGAATTTGCTGAGCTCGAAGTACAGCTCGTCGTCGATCAGCTGCCCGTCGAACAGGCACCAGGTTTCGTCCTTGCGATCGGCTTCTTCGTGGTCGACATCGCGCACCTGGCCGCCGTGGCCCGAATAGCTCAGGAAGAACAGGTCGCCGGCCTTCAGCGCCTTCGCTGCACTGCGCATCGCAGCGAGCACCTTGGCCCGCGTCGCCTTCCTGGTCAGCAGCGTGGTGGCTTTCATGCCTTTGGATTTGGCGATGGCGGCCATGTCGTGCGCATCAGATTCGCACGCGGCCAGCGGGCCGTCCCAGCCCTCGTAGGCCGCGGCACTGACGGTGTTGAGGCCGATGTGCAAGGCGATGGCCTTGGGCTTGAGCTTGCGTTTGGGCAGCGCTGAGCGCTGGGGCGTGGTCATCTGGCATCCCTTCGCATGGGTCAGCGTGGCGATCGGCGCCGTGTCACCGTGTGTTCATCAGCGAATCGTAGAGTGAAAGTTTGTCTTTTCCGGAAGTACCGCCTCCATGGGCTGTTGTCGAAGCGCCGGGGTTCGCCGTCCTGGCTGGTGCCGGGTGGTGGCGTTGAGTCTGTGCGCGATGGCGCTGTGCGCCTGTTCGCCGCGCCTGTTGATCGTGCAAAGCGCCGCCGACGAACTGGCGGGTCAGGGGCAGGCACCCGAGGAAGACCTGGTGCTCGCCCGCGAAGCCAGCGCCTTCTACCTCAAGCTCTCTGAATCGGTGCTGCGACAGGCACCGGGCCATCTGAAACTGGCCGAATCGGTGGCCGCAGGCTTCACGCAATATGCCTACGCTTTCGTCTCGTTCGAGGCGGAGCGCATCGAGGCCACCGATGCCCAGGCCGCGCAGAAGCTGCGCGAGCGGGCGGCGCGGCTCTACCGGCGTGCACACCGCCACGCCATCGCCGCGCTGGAACAACGCACGCCTGGCTTTGCAAGCGCACTGGCCAGCGCTGACGCGGCGAAGTGGCCCCGGCTCGACGCCAGCGAGGTCGGCGTGGCGTACTGGGCCGCTGCGTCGTGGGGCGGCTTCATTGCGCTGTCGAAGGACGACCCGGAAACCGTGGCCGACCTGCCACTGGCCGTTCGGCTGGCCCAGCTGGCCTGGGTGCGCGACCCGCAACACGGTGATGGCGCGCTGGCCAGCCTGATGGGCTCATTCGAATCGGCACGGCCGGGCGGTGATCGCCGACTGGCCGAGCGTTACTTCGACCAGGCCATCGCCACCAGCCGAGATCACCGCGCTGGCGCCCTGGTCGCCAAGGCCGAGGCCATTGCGCTGCCTGCTGCTGACCGCCCCGCTTTCGAGGCCCTGTTGCGACAAGCCCTGCAGGCCAGCGCCGATCGCCGCGACCTGTCGAACGAGGTCATGCGCCAGCGCGCGCAGTGGCTGCTCGACATGGCCGACGATCTGTTCTGACGGGTCGCTGACGCTCACAAACTTCCACAGAAAGCACCCATGCGCCACTTCATCGCCACCGTGTTGTCTTGCGCCACCCTGCTGTTCGCCAGCCCGGCACCGGCGGCCGACAAGCCACTGCGCATCGGCACGCTGGCGCCGAAGAACTCGCTGTACCACCGCGAGCTGCTGGGGCTGGGCGAGGCCTGGCGAAAGGCACAGGGCGGCAGCGCCAAGTACCTGGTCTACGCCGACGGCAGCCAGGGCGGCGAAGCCGAGATGGTGCGTCGCATGCGCATCGGGCAGTTGCAGGGCGCACTGCTGTCGGTGGTGGGGCTGCGCGAAATCGAACCGTCGATCGCGGCATTGCAAAACATGCCCATGCTCTTCAAGAGTTGGGACGAGGTCGACCATGTGCGCGACAAGATGCGCCCGGCGATGGAGAAGAAGTTCATCGACAAGGGCTATGTGGTGCTGGCCTGGGGCGACGCCGGCTGGGTGCGCTTCTTCTCGAAGGAGGCCGCTTTCCGCCCGGGCGATTTCAAGAAGATGAAGTTCTTCGCCTGGGGCGGCGAGACCGAACAGCAAGACATCATGAAGAGCCTGGGCTACACCCCGGTGCCGCTGGAAACCAGCGACATCTTGCCCGCCATCCAGACCGGGATGATCAACGTGGTGCCGTCGACACCG
Organism: Rhizobacter sp.; assembly: GCA_021732645.1. Classification (GTDB taxonomy): domain Bacteria; phylum Pseudomonadota; class Gammaproteobacteria; order Burkholderiales; family Burkholderiaceae_C; genus PBB1. The sequence goes on from JAKFUQ010000084.1 coordinate 18,931, forward strand.
TATTTCGCACTGGCCAGCCAGATCTACAACACCGCGCCGAACATGCTGGACATCAACTGGGCGCCGATCGTCGGTGCGCTGGTGATCACCCGCAAGGCCTGGGACGACATGACGCCTGCGGTGCAGGACGCGCTGCGGCAAGCCAGCGAGAAAGCCGGCCTGCAGATGCGCACGCAGGCGCGGCAGGAAGTCGATGACGCGGTGGAGGCGATGAAAAAACGCGGCCTCGCCGTCAACCGACCGAACGCCGAGCAACTGCGGGAATGGAATGCCCTGGCCGAAGCGCTGTACCCGCGCATTCGCGGTGCCATGGTGCCGGCCGAGACGTTCGACGAGGTCATTGGCCTGCTCAAGGCCTACCGCGCTGGCAAGGCGCGCTGAGGTCAGTCACGACGATGTCTGTTCTATTGCTCGGCCGCCTCAGACCACTCGGGCGGTTCGACGAGGTGCTGGCGTCTACAGCCCTGCTGTTGATGACGCTGATCCCGCTGATCGAAGTCGCCTCGCGCCCGCTGATGGGCCACGGCATCAGCAACGCGCAGGTGCTGGTGCAGCACCTCGGGCTGGTGCTGGCGATGTTCGGCGCGCTGGCTGCCGAGCGCCATGGGCACCTGACCACGCTGGGCAGCGGGCTCGCTTCGTTCGGCGGCGCGGCGCTGCGCGCGGCGGAACTGAGTTTTGCAAAAGGCAGTTCAGCGCTGATCTGCGGGCTGCTGGCGCAGGCCAGCTGGCGCTTCGTGAGCAGCGAATGGGAGGGCGGGCGCGAGCTGGCCTACGGCATCCCGGTGTGGTGGGTGCAGGCCACGATGCCGATCGGCTTTGGGCTGCTGGGCATGCGGCTGGGCGCGCGTTGCGCCGGGCCGTGGTGGGCTCAGACCGCCTGCGCCATTGCGTTGCCCGCACTCGGCGTCTGGGCGGCGCACCAGGTCGAAGGCAGCAGCGTGCCGCTGTGGCCGATGGCGCTGTGGCTGCTGGCCGTGCTGCTGACCGGTGCGCCCATCTTCGCGGTGCTGGGTGGGCTGGCGCTGGCGCTGTTTGCGCAAGAGGGGCAACCGCTGGCCTCGGTGCCGCTGTCTCACTACCAGATCACCGTCAACCCTTCCCTGCCGGCCCTGCCGCTGTTCACGCTGGCCGGCCTGGTCTTCGCGCGCACGGGTGCTGCCGGTCGGCTGGGGGACTTGTTCACGGCGGTGTTCGGTGGCGGTGTCATCGGCACGGTGGTGGCAACTGCGGTGCTGTGTTCGTGCTTCACCGCGTTCACCGGCGGCAGCGGCGTGACCATCCTGGCACTCG
>JAKFUQ010000076.1 GCA_021732645.1 Rhizobacter sp.
GGTCGTGCGCTTGCACCGCTCGGCAGCGGGGCACTGGGCGGTTCCTTACGCGTGCAGTGCCTTCATCCGGTTGTGTGGCGTCTCGATGGCGGCCCTGCGTGTCGATGCGCGCGCGCTGGTGGACTGCATCCACAGCGAGGACCTGCGGCGCATCGGACGCGACTGGATCCAGGTCACTGCATCGACCCAGCCCCTGCACGAGCCAGTGCGCCTGCGGCGTCGCCATGGGCCCTGGGCACGCTTCGACGCCAGTGCCGTGGCCGATCCCGCACCCGATGGCGGCGTCTACTGGAATGTGCTGCTGCGACCGCCGTCGTCGCCGTCGGCGGTGGATGCCGATCTGCAGCAGCGCCAGGAGCGCTGGCAACTGGCCACCGAAGCTGCCGACATCGGGGTGGTGGAGTTCGATGTGGCGGGCGGCACCTTGCTGCTCGATGCGGTGGCGTGTCGGCACCACGGCCTGGCGGCGGCCTCCCATGTGGTTGAGGTGGAGGCGTGGATGGCCCTCGTGGCCGAGGCCGACCGGTCGGTGGCGCGCGCCCTGTGGTTGCCCACCGTGCTGGCGGACGACCGAATGCGCTTGTCACTGGGCTTTGATGCCGGCGCGCAGCACGGGCCACACACGCTGGAGTTTGTGCTGCGGGCAGTGGAAGGCCAGCAGCGGCTGGTCGGTACCTGCACCGATGTGACCCAGCGCCAAACGCTGGACGCCCTGAAGCGCGACAAGCTCGATGCCGAAAAAGCCAGTCGCAGCAAGAGCGAGTTCATGTCGCGGGTCAGCCACGAGTTGCGCACGCCGTTGAATGGCATCCTCGGCTTCGCGCAACTCATGGCGCTGGACACCGAGGCGCCGCTGGCGCCTGCGCAAGCGCAGCGCCTGGAGGTGCTGAGTCACTCCGGCGCGAGGCTGCTGTCGCTGATCGACCAGTTGCTCGAGGTGTCGCGCATCGAGCAGGGGCGCCTGCGCCTGCGTTACCGGCCGATCGATGTGCGGCAGCTGGTGGCGCGCTGCGCGGAGGAGTTGGCGCCGCTGGCCCAGCAGCGCGGCGTCGAGTTGATGGTGCAGATCCCTGCGAACCCATCCCCGGTACGCGCCGATGCCGATGCGCTGGAGCAGGTGCTGACGAACCTGCTGTCGAACGCGATCAAGTACAACCGGCCGAAAGGCCGCGTGCGGGTGCGCTTCGAGGCGGCGGAACAGGGCGTGTTGACCGTTGACGACACCGGCATCGGCATGACCGAGGAACAACTCGGCAAGCTGTTCGAGCCGTTCAATCGCTTGGGCGCCGAGCGCACCGACACCCGTGGCAGCGGCCTGGGGCTGGCGATCACCCGCAAGCTGGTGCGCGCCATGGGTGGCAAGATCGACGTGCTGTCACGCCCCGGCAAGGGGTCGCGCTTTGCTGTGTCGTTGCCGTTGGCCAAGGCGGGCAAGGTCAAGGCGTCGCCAGAGGTGTCGGTGACGCCCGAGTTTCCGTCGCTGTGGGACGACGGTGCCCCGCAGGTGGTGTTGTACGTCGAGGACGACGAGGTCAACACCATCTTGATGGAGCAGATCTTCCGCTCGCAGCCCAACTGGCGGCTGCTCACCGCAACCACCGGTGCCGAGGGCCTGGAAATTGCCAATCAGACTGAGTTGTCCTTGGTGCTGCTCGACCTGAATCTGCCGGACCTGTCGGGCTTCGACGTGCTGGAGCGGTTGCGGGCTCAGGAGCACACGCGGCACCTGCGCTGCATCGCCGTGAGCGCCGACGCCTTGCCGCAGCAGGTCCAGCAAGCCGTTGCGGCGGGCTTCGACGATTACTGGACCAAGCCCATCGATGTCGCCGTGGTGATTGGCAAGCTGAAGGACGAGTTCCGATTGCTGCTGGAGGCGGGTTGAACGCCACCGTATTGGTAAGCGTGGTACCCGACGTGGCCTTGCGCTGGTAGCCTTGCGCCGTGGTTGTCTTGGCCTGCGCTTGTGATGAATTTGGCGCCACGCTGTTTTTTGGGTTCTGCCGCCTGGGCTCGCTGCTCAACTTCCTGGTCACGCCTCCGATGTTTCGATCACGCCATGCCTCATTGGCAAGGTTGGGGTCAGCCCTCATGCAACTCTCTTTGACGCCGCGCAATACCGCACAGACCCCGCCCCGGCCGCCGCTGCGCTGCTGTCACGCCAGCGCTCGCGCCCCGGAGGCGCTGCGGTGACAGGCAAGCGCACACCCTATGCCATCCACGGCGGTGCGGCAGGCTCGACGCCACCCAAGCCACGGGTGGCTGCTGCACGGCCCCCGTCCGTTGAGGCCGTGGCGCAAGAGGGCAACAGCGCCTCGTTCGACATGTCGCCGCTGATCGACGGCTTGCTCGACGCCGCATGGCTGGTCGATCCGCAGAGCCTGCGCGTGCTGGCCGCCAATGCGCAGGCCGCCAGCCTGCTGGGCATCGAGGTGCCCGCGTTGTGCCTGAGCGATGCGCTGGCGCTGGCGGCAACGCCTGAGGACGTGGCATTTTGGGAAGACGCCCGCCATGGCGTGATGGAGTCGTCCGACGTGCAGACGGTGCTCAGCGCCGCCGATGGCCAGCTGGTGCCGGTGCTGCGGCGCGTCACCCGAATCAACCCGGGCGCGCTGGCCGATACACGCCACGGCGTGTACCTGGTCGTCATGCGCGATCGGACTGCAGAGTTGCGCGCCCAGGCCGCACTGGAAGAGCGCTTGTCGGAATTGCGCGCAACGCTCGACTCGACCACCGACGGCATGCTGGTGCTCGACCTGCACGGCCGCATCGTCAATTTCAACCCCCGTTTCGCCGCGCTGTGGGAACTGCCCGAGGCCTTGCTGGCCGAGCGTGACGACGCCGCAGTGGCGGCCTGGATGTTGCGCCGCGTGGGCGACCCCGTGACCTACAGCAAGCGGCTGCAGGAGCTGGCCGAGTCGCCTTCGCTGGAAAGCGCCGACATGCTGACCCTGCGCAGCGGCAAGGTGTTCGAGCGCCGCACGCTGCCACAACGCAACCGGGGTCAGACCATCGGTCGCGTCTACGCGTTTCGAGATGTCACCGAAACCCAGGAGGCGCAGCGCCGTGCGCAGCCGTCGTCCAGCAACGACGCGCTGACCGGGCTGCCCAGCCGTCAGCTGGTGGCCGACCGTATCGCCTACGCACTGGCACTGGCCGAGCGCGAGGGCATCGCCTTCGCGTTGCTGCACCTCAACCTCGATCGATTCAAGCCGATCAACGATGCGCTGGGCCGGGCCGTGGGGGATCGCTTGCTGGTCGAAGTCGCCCACCGCCTCAAGGCGACGATGCGCCAGGTCGATACCGTTTGCCGCCTTGGCGACGACGAATTCCTGATGCTGCTGCATCAGGCCGACATGCAGCGCGCCGAAGGCGCAGCGCGGCGGGTCATCGAGTCGCTGAAGGCGCCCTTCGTGGTGGACGGCGTGAACCTTGGCGTCAGCGCGAGCATCGGCGTCGCGCTGTACCCCGGCGATGGCAGCACGCTCGAAGCGCTGTTGCAGGCGGCCGATGCGGCGATGTCCGACCTGAAAGCAGCGGGTGGTGCAGGCTACCGCTTGCACCATCAGCGCGTCGGCGCGACCGTGGTCCCTCTGCGCACCCGCGTCAAGCTCGACCACGCCATGCGCCAGGCGCTGGCGGCGGGGCGTTTTCGGCTGCACTACCAGCCCCAGGTCGATCTCAAGAGCGGTGAGATCGTCGGTGCCGAAGCCCTCATCCGCTGGCGCGACCCCGAGCTGGGCGACGTCTCGCCCGCCGAATTCATTCCCGTGGCCGAGCGCAGCGGCTTCATCGTGGCCATCGGCAGCTGGGTGCTCGGCCAGGCGGTGGCGCAAGCGGCGCTGTGGCGCGAGCAAGGCCGTGCGCTGCTGATGTCCATCAACGTCTCCGCACTGCAATTCCAGCAGGCCGACTTCGTGGACAGCGTGGCCCGTGCGCTGGCCGAAGTCGGGCTCGAGCCCCAGTGCCTGGAGCTGGAGCTGACCGAATCCATCCTGATCCAGGACGCCCAGGAGGCGCTGCACCGGCTGCAAGCGCTGGCCGCGCTCGGCGTCAAGCTGGCCATCGACGACTTCGGCACCGGCTACTCCAGCCTGGCCTACCTGAAGCGCTTCCCGATCGGGCGGCTGAAGATCGACCGCAGCTTCATCCAGGGCCTGCCCGACGACGAGGTCGATGTCGGCATCGTCAACGCCATCGTCAATCTAGGCAAGGCACTGCGCCTGGAGATGGTGGCCGAAGGCGTCGAGACCGAAGCGCAGCGGCAGTTCATGCTGAACGCTGGCTGCACCCAGTACCAGGGCGGCCTGTGCGCCCCGGCCCTCGATGCCTTGTCGTTCGAGGCGCTGCTCGACCGCGGCCCCGATTTCGAGCAGGACCTGCCCGACACCGAAGACTGGATCGAAAGCGGCTCCTGAGCCCCGTGCCGCTCAAGTGGGCGCGTGAGCCGGCGATGTCAGAGGAATCGCTCCAGCAGGCGGCGTGACCGACGGTCCAGTGCCCGGCGATCGCGCACGATGAACGGGATGCCATGGCTGTCGGCGATCCACAGCGCCCCCTCGCTCAGGCGGCGGATGTCTTCCTCACCTTTCAGCACGAAGAGGGTGAGGCCGCGGTCGGTCTCGACCTGCCAGATGCTCGGTGTGGAGAAGGTCGACACCGAGACGATGCGGAGGATCACCGGTGTGAATTCGCGGCTGAGCAGTTCGTCGGCGATCAGTGCGCGCAGCGGCGAGTCCAGTGAGTCGAGTGACGCGACCCAGGCGACCTCGCGGCCGTCGCCATCGACCAGCGACAGCCCCTCGTTGGGCGCCGCGATCGGAAAGGCGCGCACCGGCACCACGCCCGGGTGACGCACGCCGTCGGCGCTGGTCAGCACCAGCTGGCCGTGGGCATCGCGTTCGAGTTGAAACGGCGTCTCGTTCATGCGGGCCGCTCGCTGTGACTGGACACACCGGCCGCCGCGGCGGGCAGCGGCGTAGCGATGGGACCGGGGTCGGCCACCCACCCATCGGCCGCCGCGCGGCGCACCTGTGCTTCGTGCAGCCGCCAGTAGGCACCGCGCCCGGCCATCAGTTCGTCATGCGGGCCGACCTCGACGAGCTGGCCGCGGTCCATCACGACCAGCCGATCGGCCTTGCGCAGGGTGGACAGCCGGTGCGCGATGGCGATCGTCGTGCGCCCCTGCACCAGGTTGTCGAGCGCGTTCTGGATTTCCTTTTCGGTCTCGGTGTCGACCGAAGACGTGGCTTCGTCAAGGATCAGGATGCGCGGGTCGATCAGCAGCGCGCGCGCGATGCTGATGCGCTGACGTTCGCCGCCCGACAGGCCCTGGCCACGCTCGCCGACGAGTGAGTCGTAGCCCTGTGGCAAGCGCAGGATGAATTCGTGTGCATGCGCCGCGCGCGCAGCAGCGACGATGTCTTGCCGGCTGGCATCAGGGCGGCCATAGGCGATGTTCTCGGCGATGGTGCCGAAGAACAGGAAGGGCTCCTGCAACACCAGGCCGATGTGGCGCCGGTAGTCGGCCACGCTGTAGCGGCGGATGTCGATGCCATCGACCTTGATGGCGCCGTCGGTCACGTCGTAAAAGCGACAGATCAGGTTGACCAGCGTGCTCTTGCCCGAGCCGCTGTGGCCGACCAGACCGATCATCTCGCCGGGCCGGATGTCGAGGTCCAGCCCGCGGATCACGGCGCGGTTGCCATAGCGAAAGCCGATGCCGGCGAGCTCGATGCGGCCCTGCGGCTTGGTCAGTGGCTCCGGCGTCGCGGGGGAACCGAAAGGAACCGGCTGTGCCGGTTCTGGAACGTTCGACACATGGTCGAGGATGTCGAAGATGCGCTTGGCGCCCGCCGCGGCCTTCTGCGTCACCGAGACGATGCGGCTCATCGAGTCGAGCCGGCCGTAGAAGCGACCGATGTAGGCAATGAACGCGGTGAGCACGCCCACCGTGATTTCGCTCTTCGACACCTGCCAGATGCCGAAGGCCCAGACCACCAGCAGACCGATCTCGGTCAGCAGCGACACCGTCGGCGTGAACAGCGACCAGGTCTTGTTCAGCCGGTCGTTGACCTTCAGGTTGCTCTGGTTGGCGGCGCGGAAACGCTGGGTTTCGCGGCCTTCCTGGGCAAAGGCCTTGACGACGCGGATGCCGGGAATCGTGTCGGCCAGCACATTGGTGACTTCAGACCAGACCCGGTCGATTCTCTCGAAGCCGGTGCGCAAGCGGTCGCGCACCGTGTGGATCATCCAGCCGATGAACGGCAACGGCAGCAGCGTGACCACTGCCAGCCAGGGGTTGATCGAGAACAAGATGACTGCGGTCATCACGATCATCAGCACATCAGTGGCGAAATCAAGCGCATGTAACGACAGAAAGACACAGATGCGATCAGTTTCGCTGCCGATGCGCGCCATCAAGTCGCCGGTGCGCTTGCCGCCGAAGTAGTCGAGCGACAGCTGCAGCAGGTGCTCGAAGGTCGCGGTGCGCAGGTCGGCGCCGATCCGCTCGCTGACCAGCGCCAGCAAGTAGGTGCGCGCCCAGCCCAGCCCCCAGGCCAGCAGCGCCGCCAGCAGCAGCCCGCCCAGGTAGTAGCCCACCAGCGTCGGGTCGATCTGCTGGCCGTTCTGGAACGGGATCAGGATGTCGTCCATCAGCGGAATCGCGAGGTACGGCGGTACCAACGTCGCGGCGGTCGAGGCCAATGTCAGCGCGAAACCGGCGGCGAGCTGTTTGCGGTAAAGGTGCGCGAAGCGCCACAGTCGCAGCAGCACCCAGGTCGACGGCACCGCCTGCACCTCGCGGCTGCACACCGGGCAGTCCTCGCTGCCCGGCGGCAGCGGCGCCTTGCACGACGGGCACAGCGCCAGCTCATCGAGGTGGGCATCACTCTCGGGTGGGGCACCCGACGCCGAACGGCGCGCTTGCTGCAGCTCGAACAGCGTCACCAGGCGCAACGCATAGACGTTTTGCGCCAGCGTGAAGCGCCAGACGGCCAGCCGACCGTGTGCGTCATGCAGCGACAGCGTGCCCACACCGCCGTGGTCGCTGTGTCGCAGCTGCAGCCGCTGGGTGGCCGGGTCATCCCATCGCCAGCCGTTCCATGACGCTGCGCTGGCATCGTTCCCCGCCTGGTACGCCAACAGGCGGCGATCCGTCAGCACCAGGCGCCCGGCGGCAAAGTGCAGTTTCGGGGACAGGTCAACCAGCAGCGTTCCGAGCACGTTCTCACCAGGCTCGAGAGGCGGAGCCTCCGAGTTCACAGCGACGGGCACGGCAGGAGCAAGGTCTTGAATCGGAGGGGAATGCTGCATGTGAAGGTTGCGCCGCTGACTGAACCGATGACATGGCCACCGAACAGGGCCCGCGATTCTCGCCGAGCGGCCCGCCCGCCGAACACCTCCCCCACCGCATGAAGACATTCGACGACATCTGCCTGCAGCGCATCACCTATCTGCGCGGCCCGAACATCTGGACCTACCGCCCCGCGCTGGAAACCTGGCTGGACCTGGGGGAACTGGAAGACCACCCCAGCCACCTGCTGCCGGGCTTCAACGAGCGGCTGGTCGCGCTGCTGCCGGCCCTGGTCGAGCACCATTGCGGTGTCGGCGAGCGCGGCGGCTTCCTCGAACGGCTGCAATCGGGCACCTGGGCTGGCCACGTGCTGGAGCATGTGGTGATCGAGCTGCTGAACCTGGCCGGCATGCCCACCGGCTTCGGCCAGACCCGCAGCACCTCGCAGCGCGGCGTCTACCGCATGGTGTTCCGTGCCCGCGACGAGCAGGTGGCCCGTGCGGCGCTGGCGGCCGGTCACCGCCTGGTGATGTCGATGATCAACGATGTGCCCTTCGATCTGACCGCTGCGGTCGAGCAGGTGCGCGAGAAGATCGACGACTGCTATTTCGGCCCCAGCACGGCCAGCATCGTGGCGGCAGCGACCGAGCGCGGCATCCCGCACATCCGGCTGAACGCTGGCAACCTGGTGCAGCTGGGCCACGGTGCACGGCAACGCCGCATCTGGACGGCCGAGACCGAGGACACCAGCGCGATCGCCGAAGGCATCGCCAGCGACAAGGACCTGACCAAGACGCTGCTCAAATCCTGTGGCGTCCCGGTGCCCGAGGGCGAGGTGGTGTCGAGTGCCGCCGCCGCCTGGGAAGCGGCACAGGAGATCGGCCTGCCCGTGGTCGTCAAGCCCACCGACGGCAACCATGGCCGCGGCGTCACGCTCGACCTGATGACCCAGGAAGATGTTGAGGCCGCCTATGCGGTGGCCGAGCCGGAGGGCAGCGACGTCATCGTCGAGCGCTACATCCGGGGCCATGAGCACCGCCTGCTGGTGGTGGGTGGCAAGGTGGTGGCTGCGGCGCGCGGCGAATCGGCCTGCGTCATCGGCGACGGCCGCGCCAGCGTGCGCGACCTGATCGACGCCCAGATCAACAGCGACCCACGGCGCGGCACCACCGAAGACCACCCGCTCGGCCTGATCGATCTCGCCACCGATGGCGCGGTCATGCTCGACCTGCAACGCCAGGGGCTGACCCCGACGGATGTGCCCGCTGCTGGTCGCCGCGTGCTGATTCAGCGCAATGGCAATGTCTCGATCAATTGCACCGACGAGGTTCACCCCGAAGTCGCGCACCAGGTGGCCTTGGCCGCCCGCGTGGTCGGGCTGGACATCGCCGGCATCGATGTGGTCGCCGAAGACATCTCGAAGCCGCTGCACCTGCAGGGCGGCGCGGTGGTCGAAGTCAATGCCGGGCCGGGCTTGCTGATGCACCTGAAGCCTGCTGAAGGCACGCCGCGCCCGGTCGGTCAGGCCATCGTCGATCATCTTTTTCCTGAAGACGAAGCGGACGGGCGCATCGACATCGTCGGCATCGCCGGCTCGGTCGGCACGCACACGATGGCCAGGCTGGTCGCCTGGTTGCTGCACCTGAGCGGCCGCCGCGTCGGCCTGGCCTGCCGCGACGGCTTGTTCCTCGGCAGCCGCCAGATCGACCGCAGCGACGGCGCGCGCTGGGAGGCCGGCCACCGGCTGCTGATGAACCGCAGCGTCGATGCGGTGGTGATCGAGAACGGCGCGCCGTCGGTGTTGAATGACGGGTTGGCCTACGACCGCTGCCATGTCGGCGTGGTTACCGACCTGACGCTGGCCCCGCACGATGCAGCCGTTCTGGCAGCGCATGACGTGTTTGGATCCGACCAGCTGGTCAAGGTGCTGCGCACCCAGGTGGATGTGGTCACTGCCAGCGGTATTGCCGTGCTGAATGCCGCCGATCCGCGGATTGCCGACATGGCCTCGCTGTGCGACGGCGAAGTGATCCTTTATGCCCGTGACGACAGCAGCGAGGCCTTGGTGGGCCAACGCGCCGTCGGTGGCCGCAGCGTTTTCCTGCGCGACGGTTGGGCCGTGCTGGCGGTGGGCTCAGTGGAGACGGTGTGTGCGAACGTGTCCCATGCCAGCCGCCGGTTCACCGCGCCGCCGCATGCGGCGATGCTGGTGGCTGACCCGGCCGAGGTGCTGCTGGCCTCGATCGCCAGCGCCTGGGCGCTGGGCATCTCGCCCGAACTGATGGCCGCCGGCATCGAGACCTTTCCGGTGGCAGTGACCACCGGTGTGATCGCCGCGGTGCAAACCGCACCCGATGGGGCACCGAATGCATCGGCCGCCGTGCCGGCCGCCACCCCCACCGCGCCGCTGCTGGCGTCGGTCTGATGACCTTTTGCGCCTGACCGATCTGTTGGGCAGAAAGCACTTTCGATGAAAGTCACCCGTGTCCGCGCCTTGCGCGGACCCAATCTCTGGACCCGCCACACCGCGATCGAAGCGGTCGTTTCGTGCGCCGCCCCCGAGTGCGTGCTGGAAAACATCGGCGGGTTCGAGGCCCGTGTGCGCTCGCTGTTCCCGGCCATCGGCGCCCTGCACCCAGCCAGCCAGCAGCAACCAAAGTCGCTGGCGCATGTGCTCGAATCTGCCGCGCTGGCCTTGCAGGCGCAGGCGGGTTGCCCAGTGACCTTCAGCCGCACCTCGGCGACCGTCGATCCCGGGATCTACCAGGTGGTCGTTGAGTACAGCGAAGAGGCGGTCGGCCGAGAGGCTTTCGAGTTGGCACAGGCCCTGGTCAAGGCGGCGGTGCACAACCGACCGTTCGATGTCGATGCCGCCATCAAGCAGCTGCGTGCCACTCACGAAGACGTGCGCCTGGGCCCGAGCACCGGCGCCATCGTCGATGCCGCCGCGGCGCGCGGCATCCCTTGGCGGCGGCTGACGCAAGGCAGTCTGGTGCAGTTCGGCTGGGGCTCGCGCCAGCGCCGCATCCAGGCGGCCGAGGTCGACGCCACCAGCGCGGTGGCCGAATCGATCGCGCAGGACAAGGACCTGACCAAGAAGCTGTTGCTCGCCGCCGGCGTGCCGGTGCCCTATGGCCGGCCGGTGTCCGGTGTCGACGAGGCCTGGGCGGTGGCGATGGAAATCGGCCTGCCGGTGGTCGTCAAGCCGCAGGATGGCAACCAGGGCAAGGGCGTCACCGTCAACATCGTCAACCGCGAGCACCTGGAGATCGCCTACCGCGTGGCCGCCGAGATCGGCGAGGTGATGGTCGAGCGTTTCCTGCCGGGCAGCGATTACCGATTGCTGGTCGTCGGCGACCGCATGGTGGCGGCCGCCCGGCGCGATCCGCCGCAGGTGCTGGGCGATGGCGAGCACACGGTGCGGCAGCTGGTGGATCAGGTCAATGCCGATCCGAAGCGCAGCGACGGCCATTCGACCTCGCTGACCAAGATTCGCTTCGATGACATCGCGGTGGCTCGCCTGGGCGAGCAGGGCCTGACGCCTGAATCGGTGCCCGCCAAGGGCCGCCGTGTCGTGCTGCGCAACAACGCCAACCTGAGCACCGGTGGCACCGCCACCGACGTCACCGACAGCGTGCACCCGGAACTTGCAGCGCGCGCGGTGACGGCGGCACAGACGATCGGGCTGCACATCTGTGGTGTCGACGTGGTGTGCGAAAGCGTGCTGCGCCCGCTGGAAGAACAAGGTGGCGGCGTGGTCGAGGTCAATGCCGCGCCCGGTCTGCGCATGCACCTGGCGCCGTCGTACGGCAAGGGGCGGCCTGTTGGCGAGGCGATGGTCGCCAACCTGTACGCCCACGGCGAGGACGGTCGGATTCCGGTGGTCGCGGTCACCGGCACGAACGGCAAGACGACGACCGCGCGGCTGATCGCCCACCTGTTCTCGACCAGCGGCCTGCGCGTCGGCATGACCAACACCGATGGCGTCTACGTCGAAGGCCGGCAGATCGACAGCGGCGACTGCAGCGGCCCGAAGAGCGCGCGCAATGTGCTGATGCACCCCGATGTCGATGCCGCGGTGTTCGAGACCGCGCGCGGTGGCGTGCTGCGCGAAGGGCTGGGCTTCGACCGTTGCCAGGTGGCGGTGGTCACCAACATCGGCAGCGGCGACCACCTGGGGCTGAACTACATCACCACTGTCGAAGACCTCGCGGTGTTGAAACGGGTGATCGTGCAGAACGTGGCGCCGACCGGCTATGCGGTGCTCAACGCCACCGACCCGAACGTGGTCGCGATGGCCGCCAACTGCCCGGGTGAGGTCATCTTTTTCGCTGCCGACCGCCAGCATCCGGTGATGGTCACGCACCGCGCGCAGGGCCACCGCACGGTGTGTGTCGAAGGCGAGTGGATGGTCGCGTCGCAGGGCGCTTGGCGCGAGCGTGTCGCGTTGCGCGACGTGCCTTTGACGCGCAACGGTGCGATCCGCTTCCAGGTCGAGAACGTGATGGCTGCGATGGGCGCCGCCTGGGGTGCTGGGCTGGCCTGGGATGCAGTGCGGCGCGGGCTGGCCAGCTTCTCCGGCGACAGCGATAACGTGCCCGGCCGCTTCAACGTGATGAGCTACCGCGGCGCCACTGTCATTGCCGATTACGGTCACAACCCCGACGCGATGCGCGCACTGGTCGCGGCCGTCGAGGCGATGCCGGCGCAGCGGCGTTCGGTGGTCATCAGTGGTGCCGGTGACCGGCGCGACGAAGACATCCGCGAGCAGACGCAGATCCTCGGCAATGCCTTCGACGACGTGCTGCTGTACCAGGACGCCTGCCAGCGCGGGCGGGCCGACGGCGAGGTGATCCGCTTGCTGCGCGAAGGGCTGGAAGGCGCAAAGCGCACGCGGCGGATCGAGGACATCCGCGGCGAATTCGTCGCCATCGACCGTGCGCTCGATCGCCTGGAGCCGGGGGATCTGTGCCTGGTGCTGGTCGATCAGGTTGACGAAGCGCTGGCTCACTTGTCGAAAAAGGTTGCCGCCGCCTGACGTCGCCAGGCCGGTTCAAGTCGGCGACACCCCCGAACGGGGGCCATCCCCTGATGGATTTTCCTGAGCCGGTGTCCGGCGGATCATTGGTTCTCACAGACCCGCCATGCGGGCCGGGAGCGGATCATGAAATTCGACGAACGACTCGATGGCGACTACCGGATCTACGCCGGTGCGCTGGATGTCCTGCGGGGCGACGGCTACATCGCCGCCGTGGTGGTCAGCCGCACGTGCGAACAACACGCCCGGGGCCTGGAGGTTTTTCGCGACGAAAGCCTGGCCTGCGGTCACCGCTGGCCGAGCGCCGACGAGGCCTTGATGTTCGCGCTGTGCAAGGCGCGAGAGTGGGTCTGCAGCGACAGGTCGCGTGTCGGCGGCACCTCGCGGCACGCGGTGGCGCATCACCAAAATCCCTTGCCGTTGTGAGCTGCGGTCCCCACAATGGGTGACCTTAGCAAGGCTTCAGTAAGAACGCCTCGTACAGCGCGAAGAATTCATCGCGACGCTCAAAGTAGGGCAAGGCCCCGGTGGGCATCACATCGAACGTCCAGTTCGGCAGCCCGGCGTAGGCCGTCTTGTGACGGTAGTCGACGAAGTCGCCGCGAATGCCGTGCACCATCCACACTGGCATGGTCAGTGACTGGTACACGCGGGTGATGTCGGCGCTGAACAGGTGGGCGCTGACGAACCAGTAGGGCGCGAACTTGGCATGGGGCTGGCGCGTTGTCAGCACGTCGTAATCCAGCAGGCCCTCGTCGATCTGCGCGCTGCCCCAGGTCTTCTTCAGAAAGTAGCGGATCACCCCGCGTCGGGTCAGCCACCGGTACAGGCCGTCGCTCCAGCGTGGGTTGAAGAAGAACCGGCGCAGCCACGCGATGCCGCGGTGGCTGCCTGGTGGTCCGTTGAACGGCGCGCCGCGATTGAAGCCGGTCGGGCTGACCAGCGCGACGCTGCGAAAGCGCTCAGGGGCTTCCTGTGCGGCCCGCGCCGCGTACTCGCTGGACAGCGACACGCCGATGATGTCGATCGGCGCATCACCATGCACGCGCTGGATCTCGGCGACCATCGCGTGAACGGCATCGGTCATCAGGCGAGGCAGGTACGGGCGGTCGCTGCGCTCGGAGAAGCCGAAGCCCGGCAGATCGGGCGCGTAGACCGGGCGGTGTGGTCGGTAATGCTCAAAGAGCGGTCGGACCTCATACGCTGAGCCCGAGGCGTTGATGCTGTGCAGCAGCAGCAGTGGCGTGCGGTTGGCCGAGGCACCGGCGCCGTCGGCCGGTCCGGCAACGTAATAGGACAACCGCCCGGCAGCGCTGTCCATTTCGACGCGCTCACCGGACAACGCGGGCGGCAGTGGGGGCACGCTGGGTGTGATCGACATCGGCGGCATCAGCGGCGACCCGCCGTGCGTGGGCAGGGCGCCGTCATGGCCGCTTGAACACCACCATGTGCTGCCAGGGCAGCGTGCGAGCCGTGCGCTCCCAGACCAGCGCATGCGCCGCCGCTTCCAGCCGCACCTGCTGCTCGGTCATCTTGTGCAAGGCTTTGATGGGCACGCGGAAGTCCTCGCCGCGGTACTCGACAAACACCACGCGTCCGCCCGGCCGCACCGCACGCACGATGCTCGCCAGCACCTCGTGCGGAAACTCCAGCTCGTGATAAACGTCCACCATGATCGCCAGGTCGATCGAGGCTTCGGGCAATTTCACGTCGTCATCAGCGCCCAGCACCGGCACGATGTTGCCGTAGCCCGGGCGTTTCGCGGTGTCTTCCAGCACGCGCAGCATCGACGGCTGCACCTCGACCGCGTAGACCTTGCCCCGGGCGCCCACTTGCAAACTCATGCGGCGCGAGTAGTAACCGGTGCCAGCGCCGACATCGGCCACCTCCATGCCCGGCCTCAGTGCCAGTTCGGCCATCAGCAGGTCGGCGCGTTCTTCTTGTTGCCGCTCGGTACGTTCCAGCCAGGCCGCACCGTCGAATCCCATCATCCGGGCGATTTCACGCCCTTGGTAGGCCTTGCCGATCCCATCGGCGCTGGGTGGCGCCACTTGGTAGCGCTCGGGCGACGGCGCCTGTGCAATCGCGACACCTCCGCCAATCAGCAGCAGCGTCAACAGCACAGTCCCTGCGTTACACACGACGGCCGCCACACGCCGCATGATCATGATGTCACCTGGGCATGATCGCTGAAGAACCGCCACATCTCGCGCGTGGCATCGGGCCCGGAGGGATCGGTGTACGAGCCCAACGCACTGCCACCCGACCAGGCGTGCCCGCCGCCATGCACGACCCAGTGCTCGGCCTGGGCGGCTGCGCCTGCGGCACCAGGGTAGACGGTGCGCGTGTAGTGGCGGCCTTGCGCCGACACGCCGCGCACGGCCGCTGAGGTCGCAGCGGCCTCCTCGCCCTGAGCTGCGCCCAGCGCTGCCGCGATGGCCTGGCTGCCATTGCGGGGGTGAACGAGCGCATCACCATCGCCATGGAACACGATGGTGGGCCGAGGTGCCAGCGCGCCCGCCGCGCCGATGGCCGCGTCGCCAGGCGCGGCGCGGGGGGCCGAGGCCGGTGTCTTGGGCCCGTTTTTCATGACCGACAAGGCGGAGATCAGGTCGCTGGCCGCGCCGCTGGCCAGACCGGAGTGAATGCCGACCGCCGCGTAAACGTCCGGATAGGTCTGACCGAGGATGGCCGCCATCGCCCCGCCTGCCGACAGCCCGGCCACATAGACTCGGCGGGCATCGAAGCCATGCGTCGCGACCACGGTGCGCGTCATGCCGGACAGCACCGCCGCTTCGCCGCAGCCACGCTGCTGGTGGTTGGGGCTGAACCAGTTCCAGCAACGCTGTGGGTTGGCGTCCTCGGCCTGTGCGGGGTACAGCACGGCAAAGCCGCGCTTGCTCGCCAGCGTGTTCATGCCGGTGCCGAGCGCGAAGTCGGCGGGGTCTTGTGTGCAGCCGTGCAGCATCACCACCAGCGGCATCGGCGTGACGGCGGGGCGGGCTGAGGTGGCGGGTGGCAGGTAGAGGCGGTAGCGGCGGGTCAGTCCGGCCTCGTGATGCTCGCCGCTCAATGTCGAGCCGTCCTCGCCGTCGGAGGTACGCGCCAGCGGTGCGGTGCCCAGGCACGGGGCCTCGACCGTGGTGACGCCGCCATCGATCCGGTTGGGCAGATCAGGCGATTCCGCGGAAATGGGCCGCAGCGCAGCTGGGCGGGCCAGTGCCTGCCGGATCACTTGCGTGACGTCCGTCAGGCGGCCCAGGGGGGTGAGCCGCATCACGTCTTTCATCCAGCGTTGCAGGGCGTGGGGCATGAGGCTTTCGTGGTGGCACTTGAATGCAGTCGGCGCACTCTAGCAACATCCGCACGACATCCCGCTGCGTGGCCCCTTCCTTCATTCCCCTGATGCCGCCTCGCCGACATCACCACCGCGCCCATCGGCGCCGGGCCTGAGAATGCGACCACCGTGCTGCTACCCGATACCGCATGACGCCCTCAGCACCACTTATCTCTTGGTGGTCCCCGTTCGCAGCGTTGAAGCATGATCGGTTTTTCTGGGTGTTGGCACTGACGCTGGTTGCGCTCACGGCGTTGCAGCCGAACAAGATTGCCGATTACCCCTCGCTGGTCGAAGGGCCCACCCTGGCTGCGCTCGCCGGGTTGCTGGCGCTGACGCAGGCGGTCGAGTCCAGCGGCGCACTGGCGCGGCTGGGCCGCTGGCTGGTCGCGCGCATGTCCAGCGAGCGCATCGCCGCGTTGGGGCTGGTGTCGGCGGCGGCGCTGCTGTCCACCGTGCTGACCAACGACGTGGCACTGTTCGTCGTCGTACCGCTGACCCTCGGCCTGTGCCGCATCACGCAGCTGCCCGCCACCCGGCTGATCGTCTTCGAGGCGTTGGCGGTCAACACGGGCTCGGCGCTGACGCCGATCGGCAACCCGCAGAACCTGTTCCTGTGGCAGTTGTCGAAGGTGTCGTTGGCCGAGTACACCCTGCACATGGCGCCGCTGGTGACAGTGCTCTTTGCCTTGTTGCTGTTGTTCACGATGCTGGTCTTTCGCAGCACACCGTTGAACGCGACAGACCTTGCCCCTCCCGCGGCGCTTGATCGCCCGCTGCTGTGGGTCGCGCTGACCTTGTACGGACCCTTTCTGTGGGTGACCGACCGTGGCCAAGCCGCCTGGGGCTGCGCCGCCGTCCTCGCGGTGATGCTGGTGCTGCGACCGCGCGTGCTCGCCCGGGTCGATTGGGGTTTGCTGCTGGTGTTCGTGCTGATGTTCATCGACTTGCGGCTGCTGGCTGGGCTCGATGGGGTGCGCGACGTCATGGGCACCTTGGGACTGGCTGAGCCGCATCGGCTCTACGCCGTGGGGATCGTCATGTCGCAACTGCTCAGCAACGTGCCGGCCACCATCGCGCTGGCGGAATACTCACGCGACTGGCAGGTGATGGCCTACGCGGTGAACGTCGGCGGCTTCGGTGTTGCCGTCGGGTCGCTCGCGAATCTGATCGCGCTGCGCATGACCCCAGAACCCCGCGCCTGGCTGAGCTTCCATCTGTACTCGCTGCCGTGTCTGGCGGCGGCGGGGGTGATGGGCTACGCCCTTCTGTTTGTCTGAGGCGCCAAGCGATCTAGCCGTCGAGTTCCGGCAATCTCCACCAGTCCCGAGCGGCGGAGCGCAGCCGAACCATGGGCATCAGCGCTGCTTCTTATGCGCCGCCAGCGTGGCCACGGCTTCCTGGCGAAACGCGGTGCGCTCAGCAGGCGTCCAGTCGCTCTCGGTGCTGTTCAGGCCTTCCATAAGTTTGGCCTCCAGTTGGTCTTGCGCTTGCTTATCGGTACTTCAGATGCTCAGGCAAGACGGGTGGCGAACGGCCAAACGTCGAATCCCGCGAATCGGGGGGTTGACATCAGTTTGCGGCATTCTTAGCGTGGACTTTTATTGCGGTGACCAGCCGCCACCTCAATTCAACACGGAGCCCTTCATGCACCCTCGCTTCATGCCGACCCTTCAACGCGCCGCCCTGTGCGCCTTCACGCTGGCCGCTGCGCTGCTGACCCCGAGCGCGCATGCGGCGCTGCAAGACCGCGATCTGGATGGCGACACGCTGGTCGATGCGTTCTATGACACTGATCTGGACATCACCTGGCTGCGCGATGCCAATGTGAACGGCGCACAGGACTGGGACACCCAGGTTGCCTGGGCTGCCAATTTCAGCTTTGGGGGGTACGACGATTGGCGGCTGCCGACGACGGATACGTCTTGCAGCAATGGCGACTGCACCAGCAGCGAAATGGGTCACCTGTATTACGTCGAGTTGGGCAACGCGTTGTCTGCTTCACCGATCAACACCGGCGGTTTTCAAAATGTTCAGGGGCGATATTGGAGCGGTACGCCTTCCCCGTCGAATTCGAACGATGCGTATCTCTTCTTCTTTGCAATCGCCCCTTTCTTGAACGGGCTGCAGGTGGAAGGCGGGAAGCTCACCAGTCCCTCGTTTGCACTTGCAGTGCGCCCAGGCGATGTGCTCGCCGTCCCCGAGCCACAGACCGCCGCGATGCTGATGCTAGGTTTGAGTGGCCTCGCGCTGGCGGCTTGGCGTCGGCGTCGCTGAGCCAGCGGCACGAAGGGCGCAGAGGCCCGCGCCTGACGCCCGACCTCACCTCCGGAATGCACCCGCAGGCCTTGAAACCGCCAGCCGCCGCCCCATCTGCCCGGTCTCGCCGCGCGGAGGGGCTGCGCGGCATGTCAGCCCTGCATTCCGGAAACATCCCGCATGAGCGCCAAGCAAACCCTGTCTTTCCAGGCCGAGGTCAAGCAGATCCTGCACCTCGTCACGCACTCGCTGTACTCGAACAAGGAAATCTTCCTTCGTGAGCTGATTTCCAACGCATCCGACGCCTGCGACAAGCTGCGCTTCGAGGCGCTGAATCGCCCTGAGCTGTACGAAGACGCGCCGAATCTCGACGTGCGCATCAGCTTCGATGCCGAGGCGAAGACGCTGACGATCCGCGACAACGGCATCGGCCTCACCGCCGACGAAGCGGTGGCCAACCTGGGCACGATCGCCAAGAGCGGCACCCGCGAGTTCATGGCCCAACTCGACGGCGACCAGAAGAAGGACGCGCAGCTGATTGGGCAGTTCGGCGTCGGCTTCTACAGCGGCTTCATCGTGGCCGACCGGATCACCGTCGAATCGCGCCGCGCTGGTACCCAACCTGGCGAGGGCGTGCGCTGGAGCTCTGAGGGCACCGGCGATTTCGAGATCGAGACCATCGAGCGCGCCGAACGCGGCACCGATGTGATCCTGCACCTGCGCGACGGCGAAGACGAATTCCTCAGCGGCTGGAAGTTGAAAGCCATCATCAGCAAGTACTCCGACCACGTGTCGCTGCCGATCCTGATGCGCAAGGAAGAGTGGGATGCGGAGGCCGCGAAGCAGGTCACCCGCGACGAATGGGTGCCGGTGAACAAGGCCGCAGCGCTGTGGACGCGCAGCAAGAGCGACATCACTGAAGAGCAGTATGTCGACTTTTACAAGCAACTGAGCTACGACGCCGAGGCACCGCTGGCCTACACGCACAACCGGGTCGAAGGCCGCAGCGACTACACGCAGCTGCTGTACATCCCGGCGAAGGCGCCGTTCGATCTGTGGAACCGCGACAAGCGCGGCGGCGTGAAGTTGTACGTCAAGCGCGTCTTCATCATGGACGACGCCGAAGCGCTGATGCCGGTCTACCTGCGCTTCGTCAAGGGCGTGATCGACAGCGCTGATTTGCCACTCAACGTCAGCCGCGAATTGCTGCAGGAAAGCCGCGACGTGCGCGCGATCCGTGAGGGCTCGACCAAGCGCGTGATCAGCATGCTCGAAGCCTTGGCGAACAGCGAAGACGAGGCCGAGCGCGCCAAGTACAAGGCCTTCTGGAAAGACTTCGGCCCGCTGCTGAAAGAGGGCGTCGGCGAAGACCATGCGAACGTCGAGCGGCTCTCGAAGCTGCTGCGCTTTGCCTCGACGCATGCCGACGAAGACGTGTCGTTTGCCGACTACCTGGGTCGGATGAAGGAAGGCCAGGAGGCGATCTATTACGTGACGGCCGACAGCCTCGCCGCTGCCAAGGGCAGCCCGCAGCTGGAGATCTACCGCAAGAAGGGCGTCGAGGTGCTGCTGCTCACCGACCGCGTCGACGAATGGATGTTGAGCCACCTGCACGAGGTCGAAGGCAAGTCGCTGCAAAGCGTGGCCAAGGGCGCGGTCGATCTGGGCGCGCTGCAGGACGAGGAAGAAAAGCGTCAGGCTGAACAGGCCGCCGACGCCTTCAAGCCGGTGCTCGAACGGCTGAAGGCGTCGTTGAAAGATCGCGCGAAGGATGTGCGCGTGACGACTCGCCTGGTCGATTCGCCAGCATGCCTGGTGGTCGGCGAAGAGGACATGAG
>JAKFUQ010000077.1 GCA_021732645.1 Rhizobacter sp.
GCGTGATGCAGGCCTGCTGTGAGCGGTCGCCAGCGCTTCACCGCTACTGAGACCACCCCAATTGCGCCCTCGGCGAGCAAAGGGCTGCGCGGCTTTGCGCCGCCGCCATCCCCACGGAGATGAACAACGTGACAGATACGAAACAAGCCCGCTTGAAGGCCGCACCAGGCCACGGCCTTCGCGCCCGACGCCTCGCCGGTTCCGCGCTGGTGATCAGCCTGGCAGGTTGCACCTCGGTAGGCAGCGTGTTCCAGGGCGACAAGGTGGACTACCGCGCCCAGTCGGCCCAAACCGCAGGGCTGGAAGTGCCGCCGGATCTGACCCAGTTGGCCCGCGACTCGCGCTACCGACAAGACGCCAGCGGCACCGTCAGCGCGGCAACCTACCAGCCGCCTTCGTTTGGCGCGGCCACGGGCGGCGCGGCCACGGCACCCGGTGTGGTGCCCGGCGCTGACGCGAATGTGAGCATAGAACGCAGCGGCAACGACCGCTGGATCGTCACCACGCTGCCACCCGAACAGGTGTGGCCTAAGCTCAAGGATTTCTGGCGCGAGCGTGGCTTCACGCTGGCGGTTGAACAGGCCGATGTCGGTGTGATGGAAACCGAATGGAACGAGAACCGCGCCAAGATCCCGCAGGATTTCATCCGCTCGACCATCGGCGCGGTGTTCGATTCCGCCTGGGACAGCGGTGAGCGTGACCGCTTCCGCACCCGCGTCGAGCGCAGCGCCACCGGCAGCGAGATCTACATCAGCCACCGAGGCTCGGTCGAAGTGTTGACCGGCGTGAACAAGGACAGCAGCACCTGGCAGCCTCGCTCACCCGAGCCGGAGCTGGAAGCCGAGATGCTGCGGCGGCTGCTGCTCAAGCTGGGAGCGCAAGAAGAGCGCGCCACCGCACTGGTCACCCCAGCAGAGGCGCCACCGGCGCGTGCGCGCCTGGTGTCGGCAGCGCCAGCGGGCACCCTCGAAGTCGACGACGATTTCGACCGCGCCTGGCGACGTGTCGGGTTGGCACTCGACCGCAGCGGCTTCGCGGTGGAAGACCGAGACCGGGCGCAAGGCCATTACCAGGTGAGCTACGTCGACCAGAACAACGCAGCCACCAAGGCAGAACCCGGTTTCTTCAGCAAGCTGCTGAACTTTGGCAGTTCCGACAGCGACAAGAAAGACCCCAAACAGGCGGTTCGCTACCGGGTGCAGGTCAAAGGCGCAGGGCAGCGCAGCACCGTCACCGTGCAGAGTTCCGAGGGAGGCGCCCCCGACAGCGAGGTCGCCGCCCGCTTGGCCAAGCTGCTGGTAGACGATCTCAAATAATCGGCCTGGCCTACTGATCGCCCATGAAAAAGCCGCCCCAGGGCGGCTTTTTGGTTTCGTCGCGGACCGACAATTACTTCGGCATCGCAGCCTTGGCAGCATCAGCGGCCTTGGCGGCGGCGTCCTTGGCAGCTTCGGCAGCCATGTTGGCAGCGTCAGTGGCAGCGTCAGCCGCCATGCCCGCACCACTGGCGGCGCTCATCGTCGCGTCGGCGGCGGCCGAGGCGGCCATGTCGACAGCAGAAGCAGCAGCCTCTTCAACGGCAGCAATGGCAGGTGCAGCAGCCTCAGAGGCGGCTTCCAAGGCTGGAGCAACTTCTTCTTTCTTGCCGCAAGCGGAAAGAGCGACGGCAGCAAACAGGGTGGCCAGCACGAGCGTTTTGTTCATGTTCATCCTCAATCAAAAAGGTCGGTGAATAAAAAGGTCCGGAGCCTTTGCGACCGCAACAAGCTCAAAACTCAGGCGCCAAAGGAAGGAAAACCCTTTGTACCTAGCCCATGAGTATAGGCGGCGACCCGCAAAAGTTCTACAAACCCAGCGTGCTGGCGGGAAAGGCGTCGATCGACCGTTGCAATAGAGCGTCAAGCTGTTCACGCTCGCGCAGGGCGTCGGCCATGTCGGTCGACACGCTGCCTCGACACTGCACCCGATCCACCAGACGCAGCGTCAACGTGCCCGGGGCCACCAGCACACACGGCAGGTGATGCCGGTCGGCTTCATCCGGCGATCGACACTGCACCACATGGGCACGCTGCCGACGCCACTGCGCCCATCGCGGGTGACGGCGCGAGATGTCGTCGTAATGCAGCGCCAGGACGGTGCAGGTTCGGTGAGCCACCGCCCATTGCGACAGGTGCCCGATGACAGACGGCTCGTCGAGCGGCCAGTCGGAAAAGTCGGCATCGCACATCCACACCGCGCGCGACCCCGCGGCGGCGATGTCGGCAAATGCCTGCTGCACCGCGGCACGGAACTCGGCGCGCGTTTCGATCAAACGATGCATCGGCGGATTCATGGCGCTCCCTGTTGCCCACAGATGGACCGAAGTCTGTGCGCCAGACCGGGCTGTCGTCAATCGGCGTCGGCCGCATGCAGCCAGCCTTGAGCGCCCCACGACTGCAGCAGTTCCCACGCTTGCACACCGAGTTTCGACACCGCCCCGGCGGCCAGGGTGCGTTGATCGGCCAGACGCCGCACCAGCGTGGCATCGCGCCCGGAGGCGACGAAGGATTCGCCGTTGATGAACACATGGTGATCGTCGTAGAGCATGCGGGTGCGCGCATCGAGCACCACCGCGCACCGACCCGGCAACCCATCGACCGGCTCGAACCAGGTTTGCGGCTTGGGCTCGCTGAGCCATTCGCCCAAGGCGCAATGCAGTGAATGCGGGGCGTCAACCAAACGCCTGACCGCATCGGCAGCGAACTCAGCCAGGCACTCGGGAATGCGCGCGGGTCGATCTGTGGCAGCTTGTGACGCATCGCGATAGCGGGTTCCGGCGCCTTGATCGTCATCGACGCCATCGAGCATCCGTTGCAGCACCTGCAGGCCGACTTCGTCGCGGGTCGGCGCCCGAAATCCGATCGACGCCGTGAGGCACTCCCCATCGGCCGCGCCGTCGTGCGCCCAGCCCGGCGGCAGGTACAGCATGTCGCCCGCCTCCAGCGTCCATTCGTGTTCAGGCTCGAAGTTCGCGAGGATCTTCAAGGGCACATCGGGCACCAGCACCGGCTGCTTTGTGCGGCCGACACGCCAACGGCGGCGACCCGTCAGCTGCAGCAGGAAGACATCGTAGGAATCGATGTGCGGACCCACACCGCCGCCATCGGTCGCATACGAAATCATCACGTCGTCGAGCCGCACATCGGAGGCGAAGCGAAAGCGTGACAGCAAGCGGTGTGCGGCCTGCGCATGCAGATCGACGCCCTGCACCAGCAGCGTCCAGCCGGGCCGTGACAGCGGCGGCAACTGGCGCCGGCTGAACGGCCCGTGGCGCAAGGACCAGCGGCCATCGCGTTGCTCGATCAACCGCGACTCGACGCCCTCGGTGGCCGCCAGCGCGAACAGCGCGGTGCGGTCGAGCGCCGGTTCGGCGCCCGGCAGCGCCTGGCGGATCAGCAAGGGCTTCTTCTGCCAGTGGCGGCGCATGAACGCCTGCGGGCTGAGCCCGCCCAGCAGCGGTGTCGGGATGTCGATGGTCATGCGCAGGATTGTCCATGTGCGATCATTTCCCGATGCAAATCCAATCCCCTTGCGTGGTCGCCCTCACCTGGCGGCTCGAAG
The DNA here is from genome assembly GCA_021732645.1 of Rhizobacter sp. Classification (GTDB taxonomy): domain Bacteria; phylum Pseudomonadota; class Gammaproteobacteria; order Burkholderiales; family Burkholderiaceae_C; genus PBB1. The sequence continues at coordinate 3,601 of JAKFUQ010000077.1, forward strand.
ACGCCCAGGGTCAGCTGATCGACGAGCTGACCCAGCCGGTGGAATTTTTCTATGGCGGTGACGACCTGCTCGACCAGGTTGAAGCGGCCGTGCTGGATCAGACGGACGGCTTCGAAGCCTCGCTGCACCTGGAACCCGAGCATGCCTTTGGCGACTACAACGCCAGCCTTGTGTTCTTCGAGGAACGCTCGGTGTTTCCCGGCGGCATCGAGGTCGGCATGCAGTTCGAGGGCGTGCCGGAAGGCGCCGTGACGCCCGACATGCCCGATGACGTGCTTTACACCGTCACCGAGGTGTACCCCACACACGTCGTGCTCGATGGCAATCACCCGCTGGCGGGGGTGGCGCTGCGCCTGCACCTCACCGTGCAGGATGTGCGCACCGCCTCGGCCGACGAGATCGAGGCGGGCAGCGTCGGGCAACCGGCGTTCAGCGTGCTCAACGCGATGCCGCCGGGCCCGCATCTGCACTGAGCGCACTGATCTGGCAACGCGGCTTTAGCTCACCCCGGTCGATCCGAAGCCGCCAGCGCCGCGGTCCGACACCTCGAACGTCTCGACGTGGCGGAAGGTCGCCTGCACCACCGGCACGATGACGAGTTGCGCGATGCGCTCCATCGGCTGCACGGTGTAGGCCACCTGGCCGCGGTTCCAGCAGCTGACCATCAACGGGCCCTGGTAGTCGGAGTCGATCAGCCCGACCAGGTTGCCGAGCACGATGCCGTGCTTGTGGCCCAACCCCGAGCGCGGCAGGATCACCGCGGCCAGGCCGGGATCGGCGATGTGGATCGCCAGGCCGGTCGGGATCAAGCGCGTCTGGCCCGGCTCGATCAGCAACGGTTCGTCGAGGCAGGCGCGCAGGTCGAGGCCTGCGCTGCCTGGGGTGGCATAGGCCGGCAGCGCATCGGCCATGCGCGTGTCCAGCACTTTCACATCGATGGTCGTCATGTCGGTGCTCCGGTGGCGGCCAGCCGCTGCGCGATGTCGGCGATCAGCCAGCGTGCGAGCGTCAGCTTGTCGGCGGGCGGCAGGTCGCGGTGGCCTCGTGCATCGACCAGCACCAGCGCGTTGTCGTCACGCCCGAAGGTGGCGGGGCCCAGGTTGCCGACGATCAGTGGCACTTGCTTGCGTTCAAGTTTTTCGCGCGCATGCTTCAGCAGATCGTGGGTCTCGGCCGCGAAGCCGACGCAAAACGGGTGGCCGGCCGCCAGCGCCTGTTGGGCGACCGCTGCCAGGATGTCCGGGTTCTCGGTCAGCTCGAAGGTCGGCGCGACCTTGCTGCCGTTTTTCTTGATCTTCTGCACGGCAAGGCTGGCAGGCCGCCAATCGGCCACCGCGGCGGTGGCAATGAACACATGATGGCTCGACGCCAACGGGATCACCGCGTCGGCCATCTGCAAGGCGGTGCGCACATCGATGCGTCGCACACCGCGCGGCGTCGTCAAGTGCACCGGCCCAGCCACCAGCGTGACGTCGGCACCGGCCTCAGCCGCCGCCCGCGCAATGGCAAAGCCCATCTTGCCGCTGGACAAATTGGTGATGCCACGCACCGGGTCGATCGGCTCGAAGGTGGGCCCGGCGGTGATCAACACGCGCTTGCCCAGCAGCGGCTTCGGACGGAAGAAGCCGATCAATTCCTCCAGCAGTTGCTCAGGTTCGAGCATGCGGCCGTCGCCCACTTCGCCGCAGGCCTGCTCGCCGCTGTCCGGGCCCAGCAGGTGGGTGCCGTCGGCGCGCAGCTGGGCGACGTTGCGCTGCGTAGCCGGATGCGCCCACATCTCGCGGTTCATCGCCGGGGCGATCAGCAGCGGGCAGGTGTCGATCGGGCGCGCCAGGCACAGCAGGCTCAGCAGGTCGTCGGCGCGGCCGTGCAGCAGCTTGGCCATGAAGTCGGCGCTGGCCGGTGCCACCAGCACCGCGTCGGCGCCACGCGTCAGGTTGATGTGCGCCATGTTGTTGGCGTTGCCATCGACATCGCGCGTGTCCCAGGCGCTGGTGAACACCGGGCGGCCCGACAGCGCCTGCATCGTCACCGGGGTGATGAACTGCTCGGCGGCCTCGGTCATCACCACCTGCACCGTGGCACCGGCCTTCACCAGCGCGCGCGCCAGTTCGGCCGCCTTGTAGCAGGCGATACCGCCCGACAGGCCAAGCACGATGTGCTTGCCGTGCAGGTCACCGGCGGGGGGTGGGGTCGGGTCGGAGGTGTCGGTCATGGTTTGTGGGTCACGAATTCCAGGCAAAGCTTTCAAAGCGGCTTCCACTCGCGATCAGCTTGTTTGAAGTTGAACAGCACGCGCACCGCCTTGCCGTAGACCTGCTCGTGCGGCAAGAAGCCCCACTCGCGAGAGTCGGCAGAGGCATCGCGGTTGTCACCGAGCATCAGGTAATGGCCTGCCGGCACGGTGCATTGCCATTGCCCGCCCTGCGGCTCCTGGCAGTGTGTGGCGAGGCCGACGTCGTTGAGATTCAGGGGGGTGCGGCCGAGGATGAAGGGATTGATCTTCACCACGCGCGCTGGTGCGGCAGCCGTTTCGCGCACCATCCACTGGCCGCGGTCGGCGTCGGTGCGGCGCTCGGGCAGGCCGTTCAGTTCAGCATCCTCCAGCATGACGACCTCTGGCGACTCGCCGTTGATGGCGACGATGCCACCGGCAAACGACACCACATCGCCCGGCATGCCGACCAGGCGCTTGACATAGAACTGCGACACATCCAGCGGGTAGCGGAAGACCACCACGTCGCCGCGCTGCGGTCGCCCGAACTCGATCGCGGTGTTGGTGAACGGCAGTCTGGGCCCGTAAGCGAGGTGATTGATCAACAAGTAGTCGCCGATCCGCAGTGTCGGCTCCATCGAGCCCGACGGCACACTGGGCCAGTCGGCAACCGCGACGCGGCAGGTGAAGATCAGCGCCACAACGGCAAACAGTTCGGTGCCCAGGCTCGCCCACAGCGGACGGCGCATTGGCGGCTCGGCCATCCGACGCAGCTTGCGCCGCCACATCAGACGGCATGCGCCGGTTGCGACCATCACGCCGAACAGGAATTCGTTGTTGGACAGGCCGATTTGCATGGTGTGTGGATCGAAATCGAAATGGATTATCGGCGGGGTTTGCACCCGCATAGCCGCCCCTGCCGTCGCAGTGTCGATCCTGTAATTTCAGTATTTACTGAAGATTCAGATACACTCGCCAAGCCATTTGTGAGCAGGCAAGCCCTGCAGAAGCAAGCTCATCGCCCTGTCGCCACGCACGCCATGTCCACACTGTCTCCGCTCGTTCGCAGCTTCGTCAGCCACTTCGGCGAGATGGGCAGCCGTTGGGGCATCAACCGCACGGTGGGCCAGATCTACGCGCTGATCTTCGTGTCGACGAATCCGCTCAATGCCGACGACATCAGCGACGCGCTGGAAATTTCGCGCTCCAATGTCAGCATGGGCCTGAAAGAACTGCAGGCGTGGCGCCTGGTGCACCTGCGCCATGTGCCGGGTGACCGACGCGAGTATTTCGACGCGCCCTCCGACGCCTGGGACATCTTTCGCACGCTGGCCGAAGAGCGCCGACGCCGCGAGATCGAACCCACGTTGTCGATGCTGCGCGATGCGCTGCTCGAAGAAGCCAAGTCCGACGAAGACCGCGTTGCCCAGCAGCGCATGAAAAGCATGCACGACCTGATCGAACTCATGACGACCTGGTTCGACGACGTGCAGCGCATGGACCAGAAAACCCTGGCGCAGCTGATGAAGATGGGGTCGAAGGTGCAAAGGTTGTTGCAGTTCACCGGCAAGGTGAAGGCGGTGGCTGGCGGCAAGGTCAGCGCCTGAAAGGCAGTTATCTCATGGACGCACTCATCCTCGCCCGCACGCAGTTCGCTGCGAACATGACGTTTCACATCCTCTTCCCGACGATCACGATCGCCCTCGGTTGGATGCTGATGTTCTTGCGCTGGCGTTGGCTGCGTACGCAAGACGTGGCCTGGCTGGGCGCCTACCGCTTCTGGACCAAGGTGTTCGCGCTCAGTTTTGCCCTCGGCGTGGTCAGCGGCATCACGATGAGCTTCCAGTTCGGCACCAACTGGCCGGGCTTCATGGAGAAGACCGGCAACATCGCCGGCCCGCTGCTGGGCTATGAAGTGCTCACAGCCTTCTTCCTGGAAGCCGGCTTCCTGGGGGTGATGCTGTTCGGCCATGGCCGGGTCAGCGAACGCGTCCACATGATGGCGACCTTTTTCGTCGCGTTCGGCACCACTGTCAGTGCGTTCTGGATCCTCGCGCTCAACTCCTGGATGCAGACGCCCACCGGCCACGAAATCATCGACGGCGTATTCCATGTCGTGAGCTGGCGCGAGGTGATCTTCAACCCGTCGTTTCCCTACCGCTTCGTCCACGTGTTGCTGTCATCGGCGCTCACCTGCTCGTTTTTGATGGCGGGCCTGAGTGCCTGGCAACTGCTGCGTGGCAAGGCCCTGCGCTCGGCACCGAAAGTGTTGCGTGTCGGGCTGACGGTGGCCGCAGTGCTGATCCCGGTGCAAATCCTGGTCGGCGACCTGCACGGCCTGAACACGCTGGAACATCAGCCGCAAAAAGTCGCTGCGATGGAAGGTGTTTGGGACACCCAGCGCGGCGCACCGCTGCTGCTGTTCGCCTGGCCCGATCAACACACCCGCAGCAACCACTTCGAGATCGCGGTCCCGCGCCTGGCCAGCTTCATCCTGACGCACGACGCCGATGGCGAGGTCAAGGGCCTCAACGAGTTCCACGGCCAGCACCCCCCCGTGGCGCCTGTTTTCTGGGGCTTTCGTGTGATGGTGGGCGTGGGCATGCTGATGCTGGCGGTGAGTTGGACAGGCTGGTGGATGGCGCACCGCGCAGCGTGGGCACCCCCTCACATGTCCAAGCCCCTGCTGTGGGTGCTGGCCGGCATGACGTTTTCGGGCTGGGTGGCCACGCTGGCCGGTTGGTACGTGACCGAGATCGGACGCCAGCCCTTCATCGTCTACGGCCTGTTGCGCACCTCGGAAGTGGCGGCCACCAACGTGGGGGCACCGATGATCGGCCTGAGTCTTGCGATGTACCTCACGCTGTATTCGGCGCTGATCTTCGCCTATGTGGCGGTGTTGAAGTACATGGCCGAAAAACCCGAAGAGGTGATCGCATCGAACGCGCTGGAGGAGGCCGAAGGCCGTGCGGCGCAGGTGCTGGTGGAAGGCGGTGCGTCATGACCTTTGATGAAGCGCTGCCCGTGATCTTCATGGCGCTGATGGGCCTCTCGATGCTGATGTACGTGATCAGCGATGGCTACGACCTGGGCGTCGGTCTGCTGATGCCACGCGCCACGGCCGAAGAAAAAGACGTGCTGATCGCGTCGATCGGTCCGTTCTGGGATGCCAACGAAACCTGGCTGGTGCTGGGCATCGGCATCTTGCTGGTGGCCTTCCCGAAGGCCCACGGCATGGTGCTGTCGCAGTTGTATTTCCCCGTGACGCTGATGTTGATCGGCCTGACGCTGCGCGGCGTGGCCTTCGACTTCCGCGTCAAGGCCAAATCGAGCGCCAAGCCGCTGTGGGACAAGTTGTTCTTCGCCGGATCGATGCTGGCGTCGCTGTCACAGGGCTGGATGCTCGGGCGCTACATCAGCGGCTTCGGCGAAGGCTGGAACTACCCGGTGTTCGCTGGCGCCATTGCCTTGGCGCTGCCAGCGGCGTATGCGCTGCTCGGTGCCGCGTGGTTGGTGATGAAGACCGAGGGCGAGTTGCAAACCAAAGCCATCGGCTGGGCCAAGCTGGCATGGGCGCCGGTGGTGGTCGGCATGGTGTTGATTTCGCTGGCCACACCCTGGATCAGCACCACGGTGCGCGAGCGCTGGTTCTCCATGCCCGAGTTCATCGCGCTGATGGTCATCCCCATCGCCACCGGCATTGCGCTGATGACAGCACGGCTGCTGCTCGACAAAACCATCGTGCGCACCACGCTGTGCTGGCTGCCCTTCGTCGCGCTGATCGCCGTGTTCGTGCTCGGCTTCATCGGGCTGTCGTACAGCATCTACCCCTACGTCGTCATCGACCGCCTGACCCTTTGGCAGGCGGCCAGCAGCCCCGCCGCGCTGAAGGTCATCTTGATCGGGGTGTGCATCTCGGTGCCCGCCATCGCGGCCTACACCGCGTTCTCGTACCGCGTGTTCTGGGGGAAAGCCACCTCGCTGCGCTATGCCTGAGCGCCGCCCGCTGCGTCAGCGAGGGTCAGCGAGGGTTCTCGAAGAACACGTAGTGACTGAAATCGCCGACTTCGAAATACACGCGTTTTTCGTTCGGGTCGACCAGGCTGTTGTCGTTTTCGTCGAGCACACCGTAACCGAAGCGGTATGACCGCGCGGCGTTGTCGTCGGTGCCCAGCGCGGTCGACAGCTTGTCGATCTTCAGGAAGCGCTTGACGACCTTGTCGCCCGCGTAGACCTCGAGCACGCCGTTGGTGCCGGTCCAGTTCTGAATGTCGCGCTTGAGCTGGTTTTGCCGCTCCTGCGTGCACGCCGTCAACGCCGCTACGGCGACCACGGCCCCTGCAGCCACGAGGTATCGATGCATCACAACATCCCTTCCCTGGCGCGTCGCTGGCGCAGCGCCTCGTACAAACACACGCCACTGGCGACCGACACGTTGAGGCTCTCGACCGCGCCGCGCATCGGCAGGCTGACCAGCTCGTCGCAGGTCTTGGTGGTCAACTGCCGCATGCCCGCGCCTTCGGCACCGAGCACCAGCGCGACGGGCCCGCTCAGGTCGATGTCGTACAGCGACTGCGTCGCGGTGTCCGACGTCCCGATGATGCGGATGTTGCGGTCCTTCAACTCATTGAGCGTGCGCGCCAGGTTGGTGACCATGAAGTAAGGCACCGTGTCGGACGCGCCGCTCGACACCTTGGCCACCGTGGCATTGACGCCGACCGCGTGGTCTTTCGGCGCGATCACGGCATGCGCACCCGCACCGTCGGCCACGCGCAGGCAGGCGCCGAGGTTGTGCGGGTCGGTGATGCCGTCGAGCACCAGCAGCAAGGGCGTGCCTTCGACGGCATCGAGCTCGTCCAGCGTGTCGTCGATCGAGCGGCTCAGCGACACCGGTTCGACACGGGCGACCACGCCTTGGTGGCGGTGCGTGCCGCACAGCTTCTGCAGCCGGGTGTCGTCGCTGTCGATGAGCTTCGAGCCCGCGGCGGTGCAGCGCTCGACGAACTGGCGCATGCGCTGGTCGCGGCGGGAGGTGTCGATGTGGATCTCGACGACGGATTTCGGCGTGGTCTTCAGCCGGACGGTGACGGCATGGAAGCCGAACAGGATCTTGTTGCTCATCGACCGATGGTAGCGGCTGGGATCGACCCGCCCGACAGCGTCATGGCTGCCGATGCAACAGCCAGGCGGCCACCATCACCGCACCGATCAGCACCGGCTGGTGCAGCATGTAGAAGCTCAGGCTCCAGCGGCCGAGCACGGCCAGCGGTCGCCCCGGCAGGCGAAGTCCTGCTGGCAGCGTGCCATTCAACCAGGTCGCGCGATGCCGCAAAGCCCATTGCCCGGCTGCCATCCCCCACAAAGCCACACCCAGCCACGGCAGCACCGGCACATAGTCTTCGGTGATCGGCTTGTGGGTGACCAGGCCGATCCAGTTGGTGGCGCGGGTGTCGAAGAACGGGTGTTGGATGAACAACGGCAGCAGCAGCGCCGCCAAACCCAGCGGCCACAGCCAGCGGCCCGCCGGCGCCGCCAGCCGCAGCAGCAGCAACATCACCGCGATGCCATGCAGCACGCCGAAGCTGATGTAGGTCTGCGGGAACATCAGCGCCGAACCTGCGCTGACGCCCACCGCGCAGCCGACGATCTGTGCCCAGCGGCGCCAGAAGCGCCGCATCGTCTGGCCCTGATCCAGCGCCACCGCCTGCCCCAGCCCGACGCAGAACAGGAACAGCGTGACGATCGCGCCGCGCTGCACCGTCCACAGCGGATCGTTGTGAAAATCCTGCCGGATGAAGCCGTAGTAGTTCAGGTCGAAGCAGAAGTGGAAGGCGGCCATCCAGACGATGGCCACACCACGCAGGGCGTCGAGTCGCTGGTAGCGATCACCCCCGCCCGTCGGCACCTTCACGTCGGTGTCGCCCAGTTCAAGGCGCGGCGGGCCCGAGCAACGAGGTCGGCAGATCGAGCTGGCCGTTCGCCTTGAAGGTGGACGCACCGAGCATCGACCCGCCGACCTTCCCACGGATCGCGTAGGTGATGCTGGAGCGGCCGCCGTTGGCGAAGCTCAAGCCCTGGCGCAGCACCGAGATCGCCGACACCGACACCGGCACCGAGATCACCATCTCGCTGTAGCGCGGCACCGACCCCACCTGATCGCTGACGCCGCTGGCGAAGCTCAGGCCGCGCAGATCGACCTCGAGCGCCACGCCGTCGAAGTCGACCGGCGTGTCGTTCGGGTTCTGCACGCGCAGTTTCATCGCCATGCGCAGCTCCAGGCCCTGCCCGGGCAGCGGTTCGATGCCGACCAGGCTGATCCGCAGTGGATCGCGTATCGGCAGCTGCGAACACCCGGCTGCCACGCCCACCATCACCAGCCACAGCAGCGCCTGCAGGAATCTGTTCATTGCCATCTCGGTGGTTGTTCGGTGCGTGCAGATGGTAAGGCGCGCATCAACCCACCCAGCGCCGCGCGTTGCGGAACATGCGCATCCAGGGGCTCGGCTCGCCCGGCGCGCCCGACGTCCAGCTCATCTGCAGGTTGCGGAAGACGCGCTCGGCGTGCGGCATCAGCACGGTGTAGCGACCGTCCGGCGTGGTCACCGCAGTCAACCCGCCCGGGCTGCCGTTGGGGTTGAACGGGTAGGCGTCGGTGGCCAGTCCTGCGTGATCGACGAAGCGCATGGCGCGGTGCACGGCGTGGATGTCGCCGCGCTGGGAAAAATCGGCAAAGCCTTCACCATGCGACACCGCCACCGGCAACCGGCTGCCGGCCATGCCGGCGAACAAAATGGACGGGCTCTCAAGCACTTCGACCAGACTCAGCCGGGCCTCGAACTGCTCGCTGCGGTTGCGGGTGAACTTCGGCCAGGCCTGCGCGCCGGGGATGATGGGCGACAAGGCCGCCATCATCTGGCAGCCGTTGCACACGCCCAGCGCGAAGGTGTCGGGGCGGTTGAAGAAGGCGGCGAACTGCTCGGCGAGTTGCGGGTTGAACAGGATAGCCCGCGCCCAGCCTTCGCCCGCGCCCAGCGTGTCGCCGTAGCTGAAGCCGCCGCAGGCGACGAAGCCGATGAACTGGTCGAGCCGCGCACGGCCGCTTTGCAGGTCGCTCATGTGCACGTCGTAGGTGTCGAAGCCAGCCAGTGCCATCGCGTAGCTCATCTCGACCTGGCTGTTGACCCCTTGCTCGCGCAGGATCGCAAGCTTCGGGCGCGCGGTGTGGATGAACGGCGCGGCGACGTCTTCGGCCGGATCGAAGCTCAGGTGCATGTGCAGGCCGGCGTCATCGGCCCGACCGGCGGCCTCGTGCTCGGCGTCCGCAGAGGCCGGGTTGTCACGCAGCCGCGCGATGCGCCAGCTGACCTCGTCCCACACCTGCTGCAGCTCACGCAGCGATGCACTGAACACGTTCTTGGTGTCGCGCCAGACCTCGACCACGCCGCGGTCGTTGGGCTTGCCGATGAAGTGGCTGTGCTTGGCCAGGGCGTGCGCGCGCAGCGTCTGCATCACCTCGTTGCGCACGGCGGTCGGCACCTGGATCACGACACCGAGTTCCTCGTTGAACAGCGCTTTGAGCGTCAGCTCCTGGCGCCGCGCGCCGACCTGACCGGCCCAGTTCTTCGAGTCGCCCCAGTCCATGCGGCTGTCACTGATGCCGTCACCCTCGACCAGCAGCATGTCGATGTTCAGGCTGACACCCAGGTGGCCGGCAAAGGCCATTTCGCACACCGTGGCCCACAGGCCGCCGTCACTGCGGTCGTGGTACGCCAGCAGGCGACCTTCGCCCCGCAGCTGGTTGATCGCCGCGATCAACGCCCTCATCTGCGCCGGGTCGTCAAGGTCAGGCACGCCGTCGGTGACATTGCCGGTTTGGTTCAGCACCTGCGCCAGCATCGAGCCGGCCAGTCGATTCTTGCCCTGGCCCAGATCGATCAGGATCAGCGTGGTGTCGCCCGGTTGCAATTGCGGCGTCAGCGTGCCGCGCACATCGGCTAGCGTGACGAAGGCCGAGACGATCAACGAGACCGGCGCGGTGACCTGCTTTGCTTCACCGTTGTCAGCCCACCGCGTGCGCATCGACAGGCTGTCCTTGCCGACCGGTACGCTGATGCCGAGCGCGGGGCACAACTCCATCCCGACCGCCCGCACCGTGTCGTACAGCGCGGCGTCTTCGCCGGGCTCGCCACAGGCCGCCATCCAATTGCAGCTGAGCTTGACGCGCTCCAGTGAGAACGGCGATGCCAGCAGGTTGGTCAGCGCCTCGCCCACGGCCATGCGGCCCGAGGCCGGCGCGTCGATCACCGCCAGCGGCGTGCGCTCGCCAACGCTCATCGCTTCGCCGCGGACACCGCGGTAATCGGCCAGCGTCACCGCGCAATCGGCCACCGGCACCTGCCACGGCCCGACCATCGGGTCGCGGTGGCTCAGGCCGCCGACGCTGCGGTCGCCAATCGTGATCAGGAAGCGCTTGCTGGCCACCGTCGGGTGGCGCAGCACGTCGAGCGCCACCGTTGCCAGTTCGACATCCGTCAGATCGAGCGCCGGCAATTCCGGCACCATGCGCTTCACGTCACGGTGCATCTTCGGTGGCTTGCCCAGCAGCACCTCCATCGGCATGTCGATCGCCGGTGACACCGGCGGCTCGCCGTCCGTCATCGGCGCGTCGGCCAACACCAGTTGCTTCGCCTCGGTCGCGACGCCGACGACCGCATACGGGCAGCGCTCGCGCACGCACATCGCGTCGAACATGGGCAGCAGCTCGGGCTGCACGGCGAGCACGTAGCGCTCCTGGCTTTCGTTGCTCCAGATTTCCTTCGGCGACATCCCGCTTTCTTCCAGCGGCACCTGGCGCAGATCGAAGCGGGCGCCCCGCCCTGCCCCATCGACCAGTTCAGGAAACGCATTCGAGATGCCACCCGCACCCACATCGTGGATCGCCAGGATCGGGTTCACCTCACCGAGCGCGGCACAGTGGTTGATGACCTCCTGCGCGCGGCGCTGGATTTCCGGGTTGCCGCGCTGCACCGAATCGAAATCGAGTGCCGCCGCGTTGGCGCCGGCCGCCATCGAGCTGGCCGCACTGCCGCCCATGCCGATGCGCATGCCGGGGCCGCCCAGCTGAACCAGCAAAGTGCCGGCCGCGAACGCGACCTTATCGGTCTGCGTCGCCGAGATGGTGCCCAGACCGCCCGCGATCATGATGGGCTTGTGATATCCGCGCCGCTGCTGCTTGCCTTCGACGCCCACAGTCTGTTCATAGACGCGGAAGTAACCCGCGAGGTTGGGCCGCCCGAACTCGTTGTTGAACGCAGCACCGCCCAGCGGCCCCTCGATCATGATCTGCAGCGGGCTGGCGATGTGCTCCGGCTTGCCGTAGGGCGCGCGGTCCCAAGCCCAATCGGTGCCGGGCAGGTTCAGGTTCGACACGGTGAAGCCGGTCAGGCCCGCCTTCGGCTTCGAGCCGCGGCCGGTCGCGCCCTCGTCGCGGATCTCGCCACCGGCACCGGTGGACGCGCCAGGGAACGGCGAGATCGCGGTCGGGTGGTTGTGCGTCTCGACCTTCATCAGCACATGCGCCAATTCGTTGCGCGCGCTGTAGACCGGCGCATTGGTGTAGCCCTCGGGCAGCCAGCGCTCGATCACGCCACCTTCCATCACCGACGAGTTGTCGCTGTAGGCGATCACCGTGTGCTGTGGCGCCAGCTGGTGCGTGTGGCAGATCATCTGGAACATCGAGCGTTGCTGCGCCACGCCGTCGATCGTGAAGCTGGCGTTGAAGATCTTGTGGCGGCAATGCTCGCTGTTGGCCTGCGCGAACATCATCAGCTCGACATCGGTCGGGTTGCGCTGCAAGGCGGTGAAGGCGGTCACCAGGTAATCGATCTCGTCGTCAGACAAGGCCAGGCCGAATTCGACGTTGGCCGCGACCAGCGCTGAGCGACCCGAACCCAGCAGATCGACCTGCGCCATCGGCGCGGCCGGCCGCTCGTCGAACAGGTGCGCGGCATCTTCCCGGCGCAGCAGCACGCTTTCGGTCATGCGGTCGTGCAACAGCGCGGTGGCGGCGTCCAGCTCGTCAGCGCTCAGCGGCTTGCTGCCACCCAGCAGACCGGACTTCACGGTCAAGCGGTACTCGGTGACGCGCTCGATCCGTTTCAAAGCCAAGCCGCAGTTGTGCGCGATGTCGGTCGCCTTCGAGGCCCATGGCGACACCGTGCCCAGCCGCGGCGCGATGACGATCAGCACGCCCTCGGTCGGGCCGTCATACCCATCGCCGTAACGCAACAGACCTTCCAGTGTGTCGCGCTGGGCAGACGTCAACGGCGTGTCGCTGCAGACCCAGTGCACATGCCGTGCATGAACCGCAGTGACGCGCGGCGCGACCTGTTGCAGCCGGGTCAGCAGCGCCTGCGCGCGGAACGCCGGGAGCGCATGGCCCCCCTCGACGGAAATCAGGTGCTGGAGCGATGTGGTCACGCGGCTCGGCTCGGGGAAAGGTGGGACGCCCGGCGTGGTGATCAGTCCACCACGGGTTGACCCTCGATTTTACGTGCCGGGTGAGATAATCGAAGGCATGACGATCGCCATCAAAACCGCTGCCGACATCGCCGCCATGCGCATCGCCGGGCGCCTCGCCGCCGAGGTGCTGGACATGCTGACACCGCACCTGGTGCCGGGGGTCAGCACCGAGGCGCTGGACCGTCTGGCGCACGACTACATGGTGGATGTGCAGCACACCACCCCGGCGCCTTTGAACTACGCGCCGCCGGGCTACACGCCCTACCCCAAGTCGATCTGCACCTCCATCAACCACCAGATCTGCCACGGCATCCCAAGCGACCGTCCGCTGAAAAACGGCGACATCGTCAACATCGACATCACCGTCATCAAGGACGGCTGGCACGGCGACACCAGCCGCATGTTCATCGTCGGCGAAGCGTCGATCGCCGCGAAGCGCCTGTGCCAACTCAGCCACGAGGCGATGTGGCGCGGCATCGTGAAGGTCAAGCCCGGCGCGAGGCTGGGCGACATCGGGCATGCGATTCAGACCTTTGCCGAGAACAACGGCTACTCGGTGGTGCGCGAGTTCTGCGGGCACGGCATCGGCCGCAAGTTCCACGAGGACCCGCAGGTGCTGCACTACGGCAAGCCAGGCACGCTCGATGTGCTGCTGCCGGGCATGGTGTTCACCATCGAGCCGATGGTGAACGCCGGTCGGCGCGAGATCCGCGAGGCGGGTGACGGCTGGACCATCGTCACCAAGGACCGCTCGCTGTCGGCGCAGTGGGAGCACACCGTGCTGGTCACCGACACCAGCTACGAGGTCCTGACGCTCTCCGCGGGCACCCCCGCGCTGCCCAGCTTCGTTCGTGAATCCGTGACGGCCTGAGTGGCTGCGATGCTGACAGCAGCGCAGGCAGAACCTGCCGTGCAGCCCCCTGAAAACCTGGTCGACCTGCGGCTGCAATTCCGCGCCGGCAAGGACGCGTTGATACGCCATTTCGAGGCTGCACGTTCCACCGCACCTGCTGCCACGCGCCTGATCCGCGGCATCGCGCGCCATGTGGACGAAACACTGCTGCGGCTGTGGCAGCACTGCGGCATGCCCGAGGATGCGACCCTGCTGGCGGTGGGGGGCTACGGGCGCGCCGAGTTGTTCCCGCATTCCGATGTCGATGTGCTGGTGCTGCTGCCGACCACGCCGCACGACGGTGGCGGCGCTGCGGCCACGTTGAAGCACGGGATCGAAGTCTTCATCACCGCGTGCTGGGACATCGGGCTGGAAATCGGCTCGAGCGTGCGCACGGTCGAAGAGTGCATGGCCGAGGCCGAACGAGACGTGACCGTGCGCACCGCGCTGCTCGAATCGCGCTACCTGTGCGGATCGCGCCGCGGCTTCAATGTGTTTCGGCGCGTCAATTCGCAGGCCATGAACGCACGCACGTTCTTGCGCGCCAAGACGCTGGAGATGCGGCAGCGGCATCAAAAATTTGAAGATACGCCGTATTCGCTGGAGCCCAACTGCAAGGAAAGCCCAGGTGGTCTGCGCGACTTGCAGGTGATTTTGTGGGTGACGCGGGCGGCTGGCCTCGGCCGCAACTGGAGTGAGCTGGCGGCCAATGGGCTGGTGACGGCCTTCGAGGTCAAGCAGTTGCAGCGCAACGAAGGCGTGCTCAAGCTGATCCGCGCGCGGCTGCATCTGGTGGCAGGGCGGCGCGAAGACCGGCTGGTGTTCGACCTGCAAGGTGCGGTGGCCGACAGCTTCGGCTACCGGGCCACCGAGGGTCAGCGCGCCTCCGAGGTACTGATGCGGCGCTACTACTGGGCGGCCAAGGCGGTGGCGCAGTTGAACCAGATCCTGATGCTCAACATCGAGGAGCGCATCAATGGCCTGCATGACGCGCCGATGCGGGTGATCGATGAACACTTCCTCGAGCGCGATGGCATGCTCGAAGTCGCCAGCGACGACCTGTACCAGCGCCATCCACACGCCATCCTGACGACCTTCCTGCGGTTTCAGACCGTCCCCGGCATCACCGGCCTGTCGGCCCGCACCCTGCGTGCGCTGTACAACGCGCGCGATCTGATGAACGCTGATTTCCGACGCGATCCGCTCAACCGCCAGACCTTCATGCGCATCTTGCAGGCACCGTCCGGGCAAACCCATGCGTTTCGCTTGATGAACAACTCCAGCGTGCTCGGCCGCTACCTGTGGGTGTTCCGGCGCATCGTCGGGCAGATGCAGCACGACCTGTTCCATGTGTACACCGTCGACCAGCACATCCTCATGGTGTTGCGCAACATGCGCCGGTTCTTCGTGCTCGACCATGCGCACGAGTACCCGGTTTGCTCGCAGCTCGCGCTGCAGTGGGACAAGCCCTTCGTGCTGTTCACCGCAGCACTGTTCCACGACGTGGCCAAGGGCCGAGGTGGCGACCACTCCGACCTGGGCGCCATCGAGGTGCGGCGCTTCTGCCGTGACCACGGCATCGAGCACGACGACGAAGCGCTGATCGCCTTCCTGGTCAAGTCACATCTGGTGATGTCGCGGGTGGCGCAAAAGGAAGATCTGAGCGATCCCGAGGTGATCCAGGCGTTCGCACAGCGCGTGGGCTCGGAGCGCAGGCTGATCGCGTTGTACCTGCTGACGGTGGCCGACATCCGGGGCACCAGCCCCAAGGTCTGGAATGCCTGGAAGGGCAAGCTGCTGGAAGACCTTTACCGCGCCACGCTGCGCGCGCTGGGTGGTGCCAAGCCGCAGCTCGATGCAGAGATCAATGCGCGCAAGCAAGAGGCCCGTCACATGCTGAACCTGGCGTTGCAGCCGCCGGGGGTTGAAACCGCGTTGTGGGAAACGCTGTCACTGAGCTATTTCGCGCGTCACGATGTCAGCGAACTTGCCTGGCATGCCCGCTCCCTGGGCACGCTGCAGGGCGCCACCGAGCCTGTCGTTCAGGCGCGTGTGTCGCCCGTGGGCGAAGGCTTGCAGGTGCTGGTGTATGCCCGCGATCGGGCCGACCTGTTCGCGCGCATCTGCGGCTACTTCGACAGCGCGCACTTCAACATCCTGGAGGCGAAGGTGCACACCACGAACACCGGTTACGCGCTGGACACCTTTCAGGTCATCAACCCGCAGCTCGAAGCGTCGCGCGACGGCGCCCCGGCCGCGCAATACCGCGACTTGATCTCGCTGGTGGAGAGCCAGCTCGCACGCGCGCTGGCGCGCTCGCTGCGGCTCGATGAGGACCTGGCCGAGGCGATCGCGCTTGCCCACGACCTCGGTCATACGCCGTTCGGCCATACCGGCGAGGAGGTGCTCGACGCTC